>NZ_RJVR01000293.1 GCF_003999195.1 Streptomyces soli | reverse complement strand
TCCTACGTCCACGGCACCCGCGACGACGACCTCGCCGCCCTCGCCGCCCACCGCGTCACCCCCTGCGACCGGAAACCGGCGGAAGTCGGTCGCGCCGTGCGGGGGCTGGGTCGGGATGCAACTGTGCAGGAGGAGGTTGACGATCTGGTCGATCACCTCGTCGTTCAGCGGTTCTCGGCTTAGCGAGGCGCGGTGGGCGACGGTTCCCGTGTAGACGTCGACCATCGAGGCCGCGCGAATAGGTGGGGCGGCGTCGCGTGCCGATGGCTCTCGCCTGGCGGCGTTGTCGTCGGTCGACGACGTCCCCCAGCCTGGCGGCTGGTGGGGGTCCTCCCCCCGCCTTGCGTGGTCGCTTCCGGGACAAGTGATCGCCGCGATCGACACCACGGCATCACACCACCAACCGCACACGATCCCCTGCGCAGGACCGTCGGGAGTTCCTGACCTGCCCCTCGACACGCCTGACGGGCTATCAGAACGAGCGTCAAATGAGCGTCACGAGCGTCAAGATATCCCCCGTAACGCCCACACCGCACATAATGCGCACACGCAAAACCGCAGGTCAGATACCCTTCGCCGCAGGCTCCAGGATCGCCACGCACTCCACGTGATGGGTCATCGGGAAGAGGTCGAAGGCGCGCAGCCGCAGGGGGCGGTAGCCGGCGGCGGCGAAGTAGGCGAGGTCGCGGGCGAGGGCGGCGGGGTCGCAGGCGACGTAGGCGATGCGGCGGGGTGCGAGGGAGGCGAGGTGCTGGACGGTGGACTTGCCGGCGCCGGTGCGCGGGGGGTCGAGGACGATGAGGTCGGCCTCGGTGATGCCGGTGCGGGGGAGGACGGATTCGACCTTGCCGTGCTCGATGCGGACGCGGTCGTGGTCGCCGAGGTTGTGCCGGGCGTCCTCCACCGCGCGCTTGCCGGACTCGATGCCGAGGACGGCGCCGGTGTCGCCGACGCGTTCGGCCAGGGCGCCGGCGAAGAGGCCGACGCCGCAGTAGAGGTCGAGGGCGGTCTCGCCCTTGCGGGGCATGAGGCCCTGCATGACGGCCTCGACGAGGAGGTCGGGGGCCTGGGGGTGGACCTGCCAGAAGCCGCCGGAGCCGACGCGCCAGGTGTGGTCGACGGCGCGTTCGCGGACGAAGCCGCGGCCGTGGACGCGGTGGACGCCGCCCTGCTCGTCGACGCGCAGGACGGACACCGGCCGGTCGAGCTCGACGATGGGCAGCCGGCCGCCGGGGCGGGGGGTGAGGATGACCTGGCGGTCGGAGGAGCCGGTGGCCGAGATGGCCTCGACGGAGGCGATGCCGGGCCACTGACGTGACTCCACGCCCAGCTCGCTGACCCCCGGCGCGGCGATGAGGCAGTGGTCGATGCGCTCGACCTCATGGGAACGGTGGCGGCGCAGTCCGGCGTGCCCCTCGGGGTCGACCGCGTACTGGACGCGCGTGCGCCAGGCCGGGACCTCGCCCTTGGCAACCTTGTCGCCGGGCGCCGGCTCGACGGTGCCGTCCCAGCCGGCGTCCTCGGGGGTGAGCCCGGCCAACCGCTGGAGCTGCTCGGTGATGACGGCGACCTTGAGCCGCCGCTGGGCGCCCGGCGCGGCGTGCTGCCAGTCGCAGCCACCGCACTTGCCGGGGCCGGAGAAGGGGCACGGCGCGGGGACCCGGTCCGGGGAGGCCTCAAGGATCTCCACGGCGTCGGCGCGCAGGAAGTTGGAGTCGGGACCGCCCTCGGTGACCTCGGCGATCACCCGCTCGCCGGGCAGCGCGTGCCGTACGAAGAGCACCTGACCCTCATGCCTCGCGATGCAGTGACCGCCGTGCGCCACCGGGCCGACCTCGACCTCGTAGCGCTCGCCGACGAGTACGTCGGCCTGGTCCTTCGTACGGTGCTGCATGAGGGAAGGGGCTCCAAGCACGGGGGTGAGCGGCGGGACGACAGCGCACCAGTCTACGTCCCGCCCGGGCGCCCCCGGTCACTGCTTGCCGCTGGGCTCCCGGTTGCGCGAGGACGGTCGTCCGACCTCGCCGCGCCGCACCGAGCCGGGGGCGTTCCACTCGGCGCCCCTGCGCTGCCGCAGCTTCGCACGCTCGGAGGACTCCAGCTGCCACGGCACCGAGGTGACCATGACGCCCGGGGTGAAGAGCAGCCGGCCCTTGAGGCGCAGGGCGCTCTGGTTGTGCAGCAGGTGCTCGTACCAGTGGCCGACGACGTATTCCGGGATGAAGATCGAGACCACGTCACGCGGGCTGGCCCGGCGCAGGCTCTTGACGTATTCGACGATCGGCCGCGTGATCTCGCGGTAGGGCGAGTCCAGCACCTTCAGGGGTACATCGATGCCGCGCCGGTGCCACTCCTCCTGGAGGGCCTTGGTGTCGGCGGGGTCGACGTTGATGCTCAGCGCTTCGAGGGTGTCGGACCGTATGAGCTTTGCGTACGACAGGGCGCGCAGCGTCGGCTTGTGCACCTTGGAGACGAGCACGATGGAGTGCACCCGGGACGGCAGGACGGTGTCCTCGCCGGGCTCGTCGGCGGCGGCCAGCTCGCCGGCGACGCGGTCGTAGTGGCGGCGGATGGCGGTCATCAGGGCGTAGAAAGCGACCATGCCGAGCACCGCGACCCAGGCGCCGTGGGTGAACTTGGTCAGCAGCACGATGACCAGCACCAGGCCGGTGAAGAAGGCGCCGAAGGTGTTGATCGCGCGGGAGCGGATCATGCGGCGGCGCTTGGCCGGGTCGGTCTCGTCACGCAGGTGCCGGTTCCAGTGGCGGACCATGCCGCTCTGGCTCAGGGTGAAGGAGACGAAGACGCCGACGATGTAGAGCTGGATCAGCCGGGTCGAGTCGGCGCCGTAGATGTAGACGAGGACGGCGGCGAAGGCGGCCAGCAGCACGATGCCGTTGCTGAAGGCCAGCCGGTCGCCACGGGTGTGCAGCTGGCGCGGCAGGTAGCGGTCCTGGGCGAGGATCGAGCCGAGCACCGGGAAGCCGTTGTACGCGGTGTTGGCGGCCAGGAACAGCACCAGCGCGGTGACGGCGGCCAGGAAGACGAAGGGGATGGAGCCGCTGCCGAAGACGGCGGCGGCGACCTGGGCGATCACCGGGTCCTGGGTGAACCCCGCGCCGACCGGCTTGCCGTGCAGCAGCAGGTCGGCGGCCGGGTTCTCGGCCATCTTCACGCCGGTGTTGATGGCCAGGGCGATGATGCCGCAGAACATCGTGACGGCGAGGATGCCCATCAGGGCCAGCGTCGTGGCGGCGTTCTTGGACTTCGGCTTGCGGAAGGCCGGCACACCGTTGCTGATCGCCTCGACGCCGGTCAGCGCCGCACAGCCAGAGGAGAAGGCGCGCAGCAGCAGGAAGACCAGCGCGAAGCCGGTGAGCCCGGTGTGCTCGGCATGGATCGTGTAGCCGGAGGTCGGGGCGTGCATCTGGTCGCCGGTGGCGATCCGGAAGATGCCCCAGGCGATCATGCAGAAGACGCCGAAGACGAAGGCGTACGTCGGGACGGCGAAGATGGAGCCCGATTCCCGCACACCGCGCAGATTCATCAGCATCAGTACGACGATCATCCCGACCGCGCCCAGCACCTTGTGCTGGACGAAGAACGGCACAGCCGAGCCGAGGTTCTCCACGCCCGAGGCGACGGACACGGCGACGGTGAGGACGTAGTCTACGAGCAGCGCGCTGGCGACCGTGAGCCCGGCGCGGGGTCCCAGGTTGGTGGTGGCGACCTCGTAGTCACCACCCCCCGAGGGATAGGCGTGGACGTTCTGCCGGTACGAGGCCACCACCGTGAACATCAGTACGACGACGGCGACCGCGATCCACGGGCTGAAGTGATAGGCCGACACACCGGCAATGGACAGGACCAGCAGGACCTCACCCGGTGCGTACGCGACAGAGGACAGCGGGTCGGAGGCGAACACGGGAAGCGCGAGACGCTTGGGGAGGAGCGTTTCCCCCAGTTTGTCGCTGCGCAGGGCCCGGCCGATCAGGATCCGTTTCGGCAAGTCGGTCAGTTTGGACACGCTGAGGATGTTAAGCCGTCGTCAAGACCGGCATCTACCGGGGACTCCCCCGCGCACTACCTCCGTGTGTAGCTTTGGCCCTGGTCTGAGACTCTGTAAAGAGCTCAGCAAATCAGTTGACAGCCGGAAGGACGGTCGTGCACGTCGTCATCATGGGATGCGGGCGAGTGGGTTCCACGCTCGCGCACTCCCTCGAACAGCAAGGTCATACGGTGGCCGTGATCGACCAGGACCCGACGGCCTTCCGCCGCCTGGGCTCGGGTTTCAGCGGGCGCCGCGTGACCGGCATCGGGTTCGACCAGGACACATTGCGCGAGGCCGGAATCGAGGAGGCGGGAGCCTTCGCGGCCGTCAGCAGCGGCGACAACTCCAACATCATCGCGGCCCGGGTGGCCCGAGAGATGTTCGGAATCGAGAACGTCGCCGCCCGTATCTACGACCCCCGCCGGGCCGAGGTCTACCAGCGTCTCGGCATCCCCACCGTGGCCACCGTGCGGTGGACCGCGGACCAGATGCTCCGCCGGCTGCTGCCGTCCGGGGCGGAGCCGCTGTGGCGTGACCCGAGCGGCGGGGTGCAGCTCGCGGAGGTGCACATCTCCCCCGCGTGGGTCGGCCACAAGGTCAGCAAGTTGCAGGAGGAGACCGGAGTGCGTGTGGCTTTCCTCACGCGGCTGGGTGAGGCGATGCTGCCGACCTCCCAGACGGTGCTCCAGGAAGGCGACCTCGTCCACGTGATGATGCGCACCGACGAGGTCGAGCAGGTCGAGGCGGCATTCGCCAAGGGCCCCGAGGAAGGTCACTGATGAGGGTCGCCATCGCCGGCGCCGGCGCGGTGGGTCGCTCGATCGCGGGCGAGCTCCTGGAGAACGGCCACGAGGTCCTGCTGATCGACAAGAACCCCAGCTCCATCTCCGTGGAGCGGGTTCCGCAGGCCGAGTGGCTGCTGGCCGACGCCTGCGAGATCACCTCGCTGGACGAGGCCGCGCTGCAGCGCTGCAACGTCGTCATCGCCGCCACCGGCGACGACAAGGTCAACCTGGTCGTCTCGCTGCTCGCCAAGACCGAGTACGGGGTGCCCCGGGTCGTCGCCCGGGTCAACAACCCCAAGAACGAGTGGCTGTTCAACGAGGCCTGGGGCGTCGATGTCGCCGTGTCGACCCCACGTCTGATGTCGGCCCTGGTCGAGGAGGCCGTCAGCGTCGGCGATCTCGTACGGCTGATGCGCTTCAGCCAGGGCGACGCGAACCTCGTGGAGCTGACGCTGCCGCCGGAGGCCGCCCTGGTCGGCACCCGGGTCGGTGACGTGGAGTGGCCACAGGACACCTCTCTGGTCACCATCATCCGGGGGCACCGGGTGCTCACGCCGTCCAAGGACGACGCCCTGGAGGCGGGTGACGAGCTGCTGTTCGTCGCGGCCCCGCACCGGGAGGAGCAGCTGGAGGACCTGCTGTCGGTACAGAGCGGCTCCGCCGCGGAGTGACGCGTACGCGAATGGGGCTGCCCCAGACCGTGAGGTCCGGGGCAGCCCCATTCGGTGTCCGATGCGTCAGCGATTCGGCGGGTAGCGCCGGTCGGCGTGCTCGGTCCGGCCCTCGGTCACCACCTGGTCGGCCCACTCGTCGAGGAGCGGCTGCGCGATCTTCTCGGCCTCCGCCGTCTCCTTCGCGGCCTTCTCGGCCTCTTCCTCCGCCTCCATCTCCGCGATCACGTCGATCGGCGGCGGCGCCTTGGCCAGGAAGATCCAGGACAGGTAGACGCAGAGGAGGAAGGGCGGGATGCCGAGGGCGACCTTGACCCAACCGAGCTGGGTGGCGTTGCCCCACCAGTAGAGCGGGAAGAGGATCGCGGACTTGGCGAGCAGGATGACGCCCCAGGCCCAGCTGGCCTTGGTATAGGCGACCCGACGGCCGGGGTTGCGGTCCCGCCAGGAGAGGTTCTCCTTGAAGACCGGGCCGAGGATCAGGCCCAGGAGCGGGAAGCCGGCCAGCGCGGACACGCAGTACGCCACGGCGAGGCCGAGGGTGTAGAGCATGCCCGGCAGGTAGAAGTTCTTGGCGTTGCCGGACATCATCGCGAAGATCGCGCCGAAGGCGACCCCGAAGACGCCGCTGAAGGCGTGCTTGAGGGTGTCCTTGCGGGCGAGCCTCGCCAGGCCGAGCAGCACGGACAGGCTCACCGCGACGATGGCCGAGATGTGGATGTCGCGGTTGACCGTGTAGATCGCGACGAATACCAGTCCGGGCACGGTGGTCTCCACCATGCCGCGTACTCCGCCGAAGGCCTCGAAGAGGGCCGCTTCCGTGACGGCCCTCGACTCGTCCGTCGACTCGTCCGCCTGCTTGTCGTTCGACGCCACCCGTTACTCCTGTCCGACCGGACGCAACTCGTATTTGGGGTTGAACAGCACCGGCCGGCCACGGTTCATGGAGATCCGTCCCGACGCGATGATCCTGCGGCCCGGCTCTATACCGGCGATGCTCCGCCGGCCGAGCCACACCACGTCCAACGCGGCAGAGCCGTCGAACAGCTCGGCCTCCAGCGCCGGAACGCCGGCACGCGGTCGCAGTGTGACCGCGCGTAGTGTACCGGTCACGGTCACGATCTCGCGGTCGTTGCAGGCGCTGATCGGCAGGCATCCGGCCGCCAGGGTGTCCTCCTGCAGTTCCTCGGAATGCAGCTCTTCCTGCGTCGAGGACAGGCGGTCGAGCATCCGGCGAAAGCGGTTGGCGGGTCGGTCCGAACGGGTGGTACCACTCATGCTTGAAGCCTACCCGGCGGCGCCCGAAGGATCAGCGCCCGAAGCGCCGCCCTGTGCCGGGCCGCGGATGGATTCGGGCGAGGTGTTTCGGGCCAGGCTTCGCACGACTGCCATACGCCTGTAACGCTACGGCGTTGACCCTGGCCCCCGAGGGTTGCGAGCATCGGCACATGGCTTATCTGGCTTCCTCGCCCTCCCGCTGTACGGACTCGCGCCGCCGCTGAGCCCTGCGATCTCGCCGGCTCTGTCCGCCGTCCCGCCGATCGAGCGAGAGCGAGCCGATGACCGCCGTCTCCGACTTTTCCCTGCGACCCGCCCTGGTCGCACCGCCCGCACCGCTGCCCGCCGACCGCTCCGGGGAGGGCGGCGGCACCGCGGCCGTGCTGCGGACCGTCCTGCACGGCGGCCCGCTGGCCCGTACTGCACTGGCCCGCACGACGGGGCTCAGCCCGGCCGCCGTGTCCCGCTACACCGCCGAGCTGATCGGCCTCGGGCTGCTGCGCGAGCTGCCGCCCCCTGCCGGTCCGCCGCGCGCCGGGCGGCCTCAGGTGCCGGTGGACATCGATCCCTCGCACCACGCCGCGTGCGGGGTGCACATAGCGCTGGACTTCACCACGTACGCCGTAGTGGACCTGCGCGGCCGGGTCGTCGCCCACGAACGGCGCCCGCACCTGGGCGAGGCAGGGGGAGTCCTGGACGACATCCGCCGCCACCTCCCCCGCTTTGTGGCCCGGCACGCCGCCGGCCGTTCGGTCCTCGGCCTGGGCGTCGTGACCGGCGGCTGGGTCGACTCCGAGCAGGGCACGGTCGTCGAGCACACCCCGCTGGGCTGGCGTGACGTCCCCGTACGGCGGGTGCTGGGCGCCGCCACCCGGCTGCCGGTTCATGTGGACGGCCATGCCCGGGCTCTCGCGCAGGCCGAGCTGCTGTTCGGGGCGGGGGCGGGGCGCTCGGAGCTGGTCCAGCTCTTCGTCGGCAACGTCGTGGACGCCGCCATCGCCGCCGGCGGCACCGTCCTGCGCGGCCGCCGCTCCGGCGCCGGCGACGTCGCCCACCTCGCCCTAGGCGGCCCGGCCGGGCACGCCTGCGCCTGCGGCCGTAGGGGCTGCCTCCAGGCCGCAGTCTCCGAACTCGCCGTCGCGGAACGCGCCTTCGGGGCCGGCATCATCCCGGCCCCCGAGTTCCAGCTCCTCATCGCCCTCGCCGCCGAGGGCAACCGCCGCGCCATACGCGTCCTGCGCGAACGCCTCCGCACGGTCGGCCGCGCGGCGGCCCTCTTGCTCGACCTCATCAACCCCGAAGTCCTCGTCGTCGCCGAGCAGGCCGCCATCCACTTCCCCGAGCTGCTGCCCGACCTGTACGAGGAGGTCGCCGCGCACTCCCATATGTGCGCGGACCCCGAACGCGCCGTCGTCCCCACGACTTTCGGCACCCGCGTCCTCGCCGTCGCCGCCGGCGCGGTCGTCCTCGACGTCGTCTACCGGCGGCCGATGGAACTGCGTACGGCCCGTACAGCACGTACGGCGTAAGCTGCTCGCAGCTTGTCGAATGGGGGTTCCGGCATGGGTGGCTGGATGTGGTGGCTGATTCCCGTCGTGTTGGTCGGCGGGGGCCGGATCGCCGAGAGCGTACGCAGCGGCATGAAAACCCGTCACAAGCGGAAGCTCGAGCTGGTCAAGGCCGCTGAGCGGAAGCAGCTCGCCCTGGACGCCGCGAACCGCCCGCCTGAGCCGATCTGCGGCTGCACCCACCACCTGGCCAAGCACGACAAGCAGGGCAAGTGCCACGAGGTGGTCGAGGCACCCACAGCCTGGGACGCCGACCGCAAGCCCCTGCAGTTCGAGGCGCGGCCGTGCAACTGCCAGCAGTACATCGGGCCGGAGCCGCTGGGCACGGTCTTCGCGCCGGAGATCACGGACTTCCGCTAGCGGTTCGCCCGGCTGCGCTTTCGCCGAGTGGGTGGCCGAGCGTGCGTTGGCGGCCGACGGCCCATGGCCGGGTTGGGCCAGCCCTCCCCCTCAGCTTCGCGAGGGGGTACCCCCACCCAGCGTCTAGCTGGGGGAGGACGGCCTACCCCCAACCCGGGTTTCTTCCAGGGGATCGCTAATCATTGCTGCCGCCGGGCGCCCCTCGCAGAATCGGGGCCATGGACGCGACACGAAGGGCCGCCTTTCGGGCCCACCACTTCGCCGGTCTCGGCTGTTGCGGCGCGCGCTGAGCGCGCGCCTTCAGGCCCTCTGTCACCCGTGAGTTGGAGCTGCTTCGCCATGACCGCACCCGCACAGACCGCCATCGACCTCGTGGCCGCGTACGAGGGCCTGTCCGCGCCGGTCCGGGCTTTTGTCGACACCCTGCGCGCCGAGCACCGCTACGGGGGCGCCGAAAGGCCCACCGGCGACAGCGAGTACGCCCGCCGGATCAACGACAACCTCCTGGTCGCCGTCCACCCCGTGGTCCGCGTCCACCCCGAGACCGGCGAACGGGCGCTCTTCAACCCGGGCTTCACCAGTCACATCGTCGACGTGACCCCGCGCGAGAGCCGGGCGATCCTCGACCTCCTCTACGGGGAGATTACCCGCCCGGAGTACACCGTCCGCTTCCGCTGGGAGCCCGGCAGCGTCGCCTTCTGGGACAACCGCGCCACCGCCCACCTCGCGCCGCGCGACATCGAGCACCTCGACGTCGAACGCCGCCTGCACCGGGTCACCCTGATCGGTGACTTCCCGGTCGGCCCGGACGGACGGGAGTCCGAGCTGATCGCGGGCAGGCCGTTCACGGCGGAGCACAAGGTGGTCGTCAGCGCCTGAGTACGCCTGAGTACGGAGAAAGCCGGTGGCCCGGAGCTGTGGGAAACAGCTCCGGGCCACCGGCTTTACGCGTACGGGTCAGTGGACCTCGGTGATCTCCGGGCCCCGGCGCATCGGGTCGATGCCGTCGGAGAACTTGCCCTCGGCGTCCTGGGCGACGCCCTCGGGCACCATCTGCGCGTCGTTCGGCAGCTTGAGGACGATCGGGTCGCGGGGCGCCATCGGCGAGTCGCCACGTACGACCACGGTGTCCCGGAAGACCTGCTCCAGCAGCCCGGCGGCCTGCGGCTGGACCGCGCCCTGGCCGGAGATCACTCCGCGCAGGAACCAGCGGGGGCCGTCCACACCGACGAAGCGGACCAGCTGCACGCCATTGGTGCCGTCCGGCAGCTGTACGGGCACCTGGGCCCGCAGTTCCCAGCCGAGCGGGCCCTCGACGAGGTCGACGATGCCGCCCTGCTTGGTGATTCCGGAGGCGATCTCGTCCCGTACCTCGCCCCAGATGCCCTCGGACTTGGGGGCGGCGAAGCCCTGCAGCTGGATGGCGCTGTCCTTCAGCACCACAGTCGCGGCGACGATGGACTCACCGGCCACCTCGACCCGCAGCTCCATGCCCTCGACTCCGGGCACGAAAAGGCCGCCGAGGTCGACCCGGCCGTCGGCGGGGTCCTTGACCTCACTCAGATCCCAGGGCCCGTCCGGCCTCGGGGCGGGCGGAAGGTTGTACCGACGGGACTCCATGGAGTCGTCCGACTCCGCGGCGTCTTCGGCCAGCTCGTCAGGGCTCTCGGCCTCGAGCTCGTCGAGGGCGTCTGCGCGCTCCTTGCGACGACGACGGAACACGTCACTGTCCTTCCCGGTCAACAATGACCGAAGTGTATCCATTACTGGCCGTAGCCGAGGGGCCCACCACCGCGGCATGACCCCCTGTGGAGCCGAAGCCCCCCGCGCCCCTGACAGAGCCTGGCAGCTCCGCCACTTCCTGGAAGCGGACCCGCTCGACCTGCTGGACGACCAGCTGGGCGATCCGGTCTCCCGGCTCGAACCGCACGCTCTCGCGAGGGTCCAGGTTGACCACGATCACCTTGATCTCCCCACGGTACCCGGCATCAATGGTTCCCGGGGCATTCACCATGGCTACTCCGCAGCGAGCGGCGAGCCCGCTGCGCGGATGTACGAAGGCCGCGTACCCCTCGGGGAGCGCGATGGACACCCCGGTGGGCAGCACCGCGCGCTCGCCGGGGGCGAGTTCGGCGGCCTCGGTGGTGATCAGGTCCGCGCCCGCGTCCCCCGGCTGCCCGTACGAGGGAATGGGCACGCTCTCGTCCAGGCGCCGGATGAGCACGTCCAGGGGCGGACGGCTTCTGGCGCTCACGGGTTCACCTCGAAGGCGCGGGCGACCCGCACCTGGTCGGGGTCGGCCATGGCGGCATTGACCTCTTCCGGGCGACCGTTATTCGTGAAGTGTTCGACCTTGACCTCGATGAAGAGGGCGTCCGCGCGGACCGCGACCGCGCCGTCGGGGCCGCCGATCCGGCCCACAGCGGACGCGTAGATCTTGCGGCCGGCGACAGCGGTGACGCGGGCGGCCAAGTGCAGGATCGTGCCGACGGGCACGGGGCGTACGAAGTCGGTCTCCAGACGTCCGGTGACCGCGATGGTGTGCAACAGCCAGCTCAGCGAGCCCAGCGTCTCGTCCAGCGCGGAGGCCAGCACCCCGCCGTGCGCCAGGCCCGGTGCGCCCTGGTGGGCGGGCCGTACGGTGAACTCCGCGGTGACGTCGACCCCGTCCCCCGCGCGGGTTTCGAGGTGCAGTCCGTGAGGCTGTGCGTCGCCGCACCCGAAACACTGGTCGTAGTGCGCCCCCAACAGCTCACCGGGCACGGGAGCGTCAGGGTGCCGCACCGGCGCGGCCGCGTCCGGTGGCGGGGTCAGGGCCTGGCGGGGGGCCCGGCCGTCGTCTGATGTCGCTGCACTCACGCCCGAGACCCTACCCTCCTGCGGGATCCTTTCCCGCCGGGTGTCCGTTGGTCTTGGCAGTCGTAGGGCAAGCCCTATGTCCCCGTCAGCACGGAGCACTCATGAGCCTCAAGTCCGTCGTCGTCACCGGAGCCGGCAGCGGAATCGGCCTCGCCGTCACCATGGAGCTGGCGCACGCCGGATTCGACGTGATCGGCACCGTACGCAGTGAGGACAAAGCAGAGGCGCTGCGCTGTGCGGTGGAACAGACCGGCGCTGCGGTGCGGACCGTGCTACTCGACGTCGCGGACGCGACCTCCACCATCAAGGCCTTCACGGAGATCGCCACCCTCACGGACGGCGGCCCTTGGGCGGTGGTCAACAACGCGGGCTTCGCCCAGCCCGGGGCGATCGAGGACGTGGACGACGACCAGGTACGGCGCCAGCTGGAGACCAATCTGATCGGCCCGGCGCGGATCGCCCGCCTGGTGCTGCCCACGATGCGCGAGCGGCGCGCCGGCCGGATCGTCAACGTCTCCTCGATCTCCGGGCGGGTCTCCCTGCCGATGATGGGCTGGTACTGCGCCAGCAAGCAGGGCCTGGAGGCGGTCACCGACGCGCTGCGGATGGAGACCGCGGCCTTCGGGGTGAAGGTCGTCCTGATCGAGCCCGGCTCGTACGCCAGCGGTATCTGGCAGCACAGTGCCGGGCTGATCCCGGACGCGCAGTCCTCCGCCTACAGCGACCAGTACGACGCGGCCGAGGACATGCTGCGCCGCGAGCTTCCGGGACCGCGTCCGGTGGCTCTGGCGGTCCTCAAGGCCCTCACCACCCGCCGGCCCCTCCCCCGCTATCTGGTCGGCGGCAGCGCCCGCTCCACGGCGGTCCTGGACGCGGTTTTGCCGACCCAGGCCACCGACTGGGCCAAGCAGCTCGCCACCGGCCTGCGCGGCGCCCCCCGGGCCCTTGGCAGGGTCCAGGGCGCCCTCAAGCGCCGCACGGATTAGGCCCCGTGCCAAGCTGGTGACATGCAGCCTTACGACGAACGCCTCACCGTGCCGCGCTCCTGGTGGTTTCTGGCCGCCGGGGCGGGTCTCTCGCTCGCGCTGATCCTGCTCCCGCTGGGGACGCTGCCGATGCTGGCGGGCCTGGTCGGCGGTGCGGCGCTCACCGCGGCGGCGGTGAGCTCGTACGGCTCAGCACGGATCCGCGTCGTCGCCGGGTCGCTGGTCGCGGGGGACGCCCGGATCCCGGTCGAGGCGCTGGGCGAGGCGACGGTGCTGGACGCCGAGGAGGCGCTGGCCTGGCGGCAGCACAAGGCGGACCCGCGTGCTTTCATGCTGCTGCGCGCTTACGTCCCCACGGCGCTGAAGGTGGAGATCACGGACCCGGCCGACCCCACTCCGTACGCCTACCTCTCGACGCGCTCGCCGGAGAGGCTGGCGGCCGCGCTGCAGGCGGTCAGGACTCACTAGCTAGCTAGAGCTCGGGCCCCGCCGGCTCGGGGCTCGACGGCTCGGGGCCGGCGCCGGCTCAGGATTCGATGGCCGGCGGCTCGTCGGACGCCGGGGGCAGCTCGTCGGGCTTTTCCAGCGCGTCCCAGGGGATCTGGTGCTCGCGGAGGTCCTTACGGACGCGCTCGGCGAGCTTGCTGGTGTCGCGCCGGTTCAGAATGGCGCCGATGGCCGCGCCGACCATGAAGGGGGTCAGGGTCGGCAGGTTGCGCATGGTGCGCTTGAGGAGCTGCTGGCGCAGCTCCCTTTTCATCTTCACCCCGAGGGCAATGTTGACGGTCGACGGTTTGGTGACGTCGATGCCGCGCCGCTCCGTCCACTCGGCGAGGTAGAAGGTCGCCCGCTGCCGTACGGAGCCGGGGGCGCGCAGCCCGTAGACCTCGTGCAGCTCGGCGATGAGCTTGTACTCGACGACGGCGACCGCGAAGGTCTCCGCCGCCAGCTCGGCCGGCATTGCCGGCGGGGTGGGCAGCATCGCGGCGGCCCCGACCCCCGCGCCGACGGTCGCCGTGCCCTTCACGGCGCCGCTGGTGAGCTTGTCGGCGATCTCCTCGGGGCCGAGTCCCGGGAAATGCCGCCGGAGCGTCTGCAGGTCGCGTACTGGAATCCGTGGGGCCGCCTCGACAAGCCGCTCCGCGAGGCTTGTGAGGCCCTTGCGGCCGACCCCGACCGCGGTCTTGGTCCGGGAGCGTTTGACCCCATCACCGGCGTCTGTGGCGCCTGCGGCGATGACCCCGTCACCGGCGTCTGTGGCGCCTGCGGCGATGACCTCGGCGCCCTCCGCGCCCGCGAGCGAGGCCGCGCGGCCTCGCTCGTCGTCGCTGTCCATGTCCACCCGGCTCCGTCAGGCCGCGCAGTCGCGGCAGATGGGGTTGCCGTTTTTCTCCGTTGCCAGCTGGCTGCGGTGGTGGACCAGGAAGCAGCTCATGCAAGTGAACTCGTCGGCCTGCCGGGGCAGCACACGGACCGACAACTCCTCGTTGGAGAGGTCAGCGCCGGGCAGCTCCAGACCCTCGGCCTGATCGAACTCGTCGACGTCCACTGCGGACGTGGACTTCTCGTTCCTCCGAGCCTTGAGTTCCTCGATGCTGTCCTCGTTGACGTCATCGTCGGTCTTGCGTGGTGTGTCGTAATCAGTAGCCATGTGTCGCTCTCCCCCTCTGGGTGTCTGCGGTGTCTCCAGCGCACGTAACGCGTGGGAGGCCGGTCTTGTGCCCGACCCGAAGCGGAGATTTTGCCTTACATCAAGTGCCGTTACTCAATCGACACCCAACCGAACCCCCGAAGAGGTGATCGCATCGGCTGTCGGTCACGACCGGAAACGGCTCTCATGTCGCACCTCACTCACACCACCACGTGTACTTCCCGTGATCATGACCTGCGGAAACATGGATTAATCGGAACTTTTTCCGAGCCTCACGATCACGGAGTGTACATGTGGCGGGAATCGTATGTGTGATCGCTCACAGGGTCCCTCGGTGGGGTCCAGACCGCAAAATTCCGCCCAAAGCGAACACGGTCCGGGCCCTGTCACCTGTCGATAGGACGTGGATCACATCGGGATGGCGACCCTCATGACCAGGCCGCCTCCCTCTCGGGGCACCGCGGAGATGGTGCCGCCATGAGCCCGGGCCACGGAGCGGGCGATCGAGAGGCCCAGGCCGACCCCCTTGTCGCTGCCGGTCCGCTCGGTACGAAGCCGGCGGAACGGCTCGAATAGGTTGTCGATCTCGTACGCCGGGACGACCGGACCGGTGTTGGAGACGGTGAGCAGGGCGTGGCCGCCCTCGGCGCCTGTGGTGACCTCCACCCAGGGGCCGTCCTGGCCGCCGTCCTCCTTCGGGACGTTGTAGCGCACGGCGTTCTGCACCAGGTTGAGCGCGATCCGCTCCAGCAGCACCCCGTTACCCTGCACGACAGCGGGCTCCAGCGTGCTGCGCAGCTCGACGCCCCTGGCGGTGGCCTCGGTACGGGTCTGCTCGAGGGCCTGGGAGGCCGCCTCGGCGACGTCCACCGGCTTGCGGTCCACGATCTCGTTGTCGCTGCGGGCGAGCAGCAGCAGGCCCTCCACGAGTAGCTCGCTGCGCAGATTGGTGGCCAGCAGGGTCTTGCCGAGCTGCTGGAGGTCCGTGGACGCCTCCGGGTCGGAGAGCTGCACCTCCAGGAGGGTGCGGTTGATGGCCAGCGGCGTACGCAGCTCGTGCGAGGCGTTCGAGACGAATCTGCGCTGCGCGTCGAAGGAGCGGTCGAGCCGTTCGAGCATCTCGTCGAAGGTGTCGGCGAGCTCCTTGAACTCGTCGTCCGGGCCGTCCAGCTCGATCCGGCGCTTGAGGTCGGAGCCGGCGGTGGCCCGCGCGGTGCGGGTGATCCGGCCCAGCGGGGACAGCACCCGGCCGGCGAGCAGATAGCCGACGGCGAAGGCGAGCACGGCCAGGCCGATGAGGGCCAGCAGCGAACGCTTGAGCAGAGTGTTGAGCGCGACCTCGCGCTGCTGCTGCATACATGCGCTGAAAGCGTGATTGAACGCCTCCACGCTGGTGGTATTCAAGCCGGGGCAGGAGTTACTCGTGATGCTCACGTTGCTGCCTGGAGCCACCTCGAACAGGGGCGAACTGCCCTCGTGCAGGGCCTGGGCCGCGAGCAGGTAGATGATCCAGAGCAGCACGACGCCTGCGATCAGGAACATCCCCCCGTACAGCACGGTGAGCCTGATCCGGATCGTGGGGCGCAGCAGTGGCACCTGCCGTACCGGCGGCCTGGGGTCCCAGGTCGGTTTGGGTGGTACGGGCGTCGGCAGCGGGGACGACTGCTCCGGTGGCGAAGTGGCCACGGCGGATCAGATCCTGTAACCGGAGCCGGGCACGGTCACGACCACGGCGGGCTCGCCGAGCTTGCGGCGCAGCGTCATGACGGTGACCCGGACGACGTTGGTGAAGGGGTCGGTGTTCTCGTCCCAGGCCTTCTCCAGCAGCTGCTCGGCCGACACCACGGAGCCCTCGCTGCGCATCAGCACCTCCAGCACCGCGAACTCCTTGGGCGCCAGATGGATCTCCTTGCCGTCGCGGAAGACCTCGCGGCGGTTCGGGTCCAGCCTGATGCCCGAACGCTCCAGCACCGGCGGCAGCGGAGCCGTCGTACGGCGGCCCAGCGCCCGCACCCGGGCGGTCAGCTCGCTGAAGGCGAAGGGCTTGGGCAGGTAGTCGTCCGCGCCCAGCTCCAGGCCCTCCACACGATCGTTCACATCGCCGGCGGCGGTCAGCATCAGCACCCGGGTGGACAGGCCGAGCTCGACCAGCTTCCGGCAGACATCGTCACCGTGGACCACCGGGAGGTCACGGTCCAGGACGACGACGTCGTAGTCGTTGACCCCGATCCGTTCCAGAGCGGCGCCACCGTCGTAGACGACATCGACGGCCATGGCCTCGCGTCGTAGTCCGGTGGCTACCGCATCGGCGAGCAGCTGCTCGTCCTCGACGACCAATACGCGCAAGGCGCTGTTCCTTCCAATGAGCACTCAAGCATGAGAATCCCTCCGTACATCGTGCACCGACGCACGGTAAACGGGCGGTAAGAGGCCGTGGCCTCGCCGGACGGCGCCGGTGCGCGGCGGTGGATTTCGCCCGGGAAGATTCTTCTACAGGTTGAGGTTTCCCTTCCGTTCGGCCTGGGGAGGACGATTTCAACCCCCGATCACGCCCACTGGGCGCGTACCTTCATCGTCATCTCGTCCCGTGGCAGAGCCGCTGCGTGATCCGAGGGTCCTGGACCACACACCTCGGACACACCCTGTGTCACCGACGACGACGAGGGGGCGTCATATGGACGCGTTCACCACCGGAATCCTGCAGCGCATACACAGCACCGAGTCCGACCTGCGTCTTGCGAGGGAGTCAGGGGACGACTTCCTTGCCGAGGTCGAGCAGGCCGAGCTCGAGGATCTACGTCGTCTTGCCGCCGAGCACGGCGTCGACGTCCTGCCGAAGATCGCCTGACAGGTCCCGGCCCGCTCGCCCCGGACACCCACTGGGTGCCGGGGCGTTTGCGTGTCTGCGTCTACGCACGTAGACAGTCCCGGGGGCCGGCCTGGCTAGTCGTGCCAGGCGCCTAGGTCGTCCAGCAGGCGCTGCAGGCGCTCGAAGGTGCCCGGGACGGCCGCGACGGTCAGGTCGGGGTTGGGCGGCTCGCCGGGGCGGCCACCGGTCAGGGCGCCGCCCTCGCGGGCGAAGAGCGCGCCGGCTGCGTAGTCCCAGGCATGGAGACCGCGCTCGTAGTAGCCGTCCAGGCGGCCCGAGCCGACGTCGCAGAGGTCGATGGCGGCGGATCCGGCGCGGCGGATGTCCCGCACCTGCGGGATCAGGCGGTGCGCGACCGCGGCCTGGTGGGTGCGCACTTCCAGGCGGTAGCCGAAGCCGGTGGAGACCAGGGCGTGCTCGAAGGGCGGGGCGGGGCGGCTGTGCACGCGCTCGCCGTTCACGAAGGCGCCCTCGCCGAGCACGGCATGGCAGGTCTCGCCGCGCATCGGGGCCACGACCACGCCGACGACGGTCTCGCCGTCGACCTCGGCGGCGATGCTGACGGACCAGGAGGGCAGCCCGTAAAGGTAGTTGACGGTGCCGTCCAGCGGGTCGATGACCCAGCGCACTCCGCTGCTGCCCTCGCTGCTGGCCCCCTCCTCGCCCAGCAGGCCGTCGTCGGGCCGGCGGTCGGTGATGACGCCGGTGATGAGCTTCTCGGCGGCGATGTCCATCTCCGTGACGACATCGATCGGGCTGCTCTTGGTGGCGGCCACGCCGAGATCGGCCGGCCTGCCGTCGCGCAGCAGCGCGCCCGCCCTGGCGGCCGCCTCCAGGGCGATGGCCAGAAGCTCATCCTTCAGGCGGCCGGTCACTCGGCACCCGCCGCGGCGGGGCGCGGGCTGCGGCCCGGGCAGCAGCCGACCGGGCAGACGTCGTGGCTCGCGCCCAGCGCGCCCAGCGCGCAGCGCTCCACCGCGAGCCCCCGCTCGGTCGCGGCGCGCTCGAGCACCAGCTCCCGTACGGCCGCCGCGAAGCGCGGGTCCGCTCCGACGGTCGCGGCGCGGGCGACCGGGAGGCCGAGCTCTGCGGCCTTGGCGGTGGCCTCGGTGTCGAGGTCGAACTTGACCTCCATATGGTCGGAGACGAAGCCGATCGGCACCATGACGGCGGCCGGGGTGCCGGCGGCGTGCAGCTCCTCCAGGTGGTCGCAGATGTCGGGCTCCAGCCACGGGATGTGCGGGGCGCCGCTGCGCGACTGGTAGACCAGCTTCCAGGGGCGGTCGACGCCGGTGGCCTCGCGTACGGCGTCGGCGATCACCCGGGCCGTGTCGAGGTGCTGGGCGACGTAGGCGCCGCCGTCGCCGTGGGCCTCCACCGGGCCGGAGGTGTCGGCGGCGGCCGTGGGGATGGAGTGGGTGGTGAAGGCGAGGTGCGCGCCTTCCCGTACGTCCTCCGGCAGTTCGGCCAGCGCGGCGAGCACCGCTTCCGTCATGGGCGTCACGAAGCCGGGGTGGTTGAAGTAGTGCCGCAGCTTGTCGACGCGCGGTACGGGCCGGCCCTCGGCCTCGAGGGCGGCCAGGGAGTCGGCGAGGTTCTCGCGGTACTGGCGGCAGCCGGAGTAGGAGGCGTAGGCGCTGGTGGCCAGGACGAGGATGCGGCGGTGGCCGTCGTCGGCCATATGGCGCAGGGTGTCCGTGAGGTAGGGCGCCCAGTTGCGGTTGCCCCAGTAGACGGGGAGGTCGAGGGCGTTCTCCGAGAAGTCCTTGCGCAGCGCGTCGAGCAGCTCGCGGTTCTGCGCGTTGATGGGGCTGACGCCGCCGAAGAGGAAGTAGTGCTGCCCCACCTCCTTCAGGCGTTCACGCGGGATGCCACGGCCGCGCGTGACGTTCTCCAGGAAGGGGACGACGTCGTCGGGCCCTTCGGGGCCGCCGAAGGACAGCAGCAGCAAGGCGTCGTAGGGGCCGGCTGTGGTGGGATCGAGCTGATCGGACATGCCTCCGATCCTGCCACTCGTCAGGCGGCCCGCGAGCGGACCCCATGCCGACAAATGGCTTGCGCCTGCTCCGTAAGCTGTGTCCAGCAGCTACATTCCTGACCAACTTCGGCAACGCCGCTGTGGAGACCCCTTGCCCAGCCCCTACCGCGCGATCTTCGCCGCCCCCGGCACCAGGGGCTTCTCCGCCGCCGGGTTCGTCGGGCGGATGCCGATGTCCATGCTTGGTATCGGCATCGTGACGATGATCTCCCAGGTCACCGGCCGCTACAGCCTCGCCGGCGGGCTGGCCGCGGTGTTCGCGCTGACCGAGGCGGCGGCCGGCCCGCAGATCTCCCGCCTGGTCGACCGCTACGGGCAGCGGCGCGTGCTGCGCCCGGCGGCGGCGGTCACCGTGGCGGGCGTCGCCGGGCTGCTGGCGTGCGTACGGGCCGGGGCACCGGACTGGACGTTCTTCGCCTGCACCGTGGTCGCGGGCTCCAGCACGCCGACCATGGGTGCGCTGGTGCGGGCCCGCTGGGCGGCGATCCACGGGGGCTCGCCGGAGCTGCTGCACACGGCGTACGCCCTCGAGTCGGTCGTGGACGAGATCTGCTTCATCATCGGCCCGATCCTGTCCATCGGGCTGTGCACGGTCTGGTTCCCGGAAGCCGGCCCGCTGCTCGCCGCGCTGTTCCTCGCCGCGGGCGCGTATCTGCTCGCCGCCCAGCGCTCGACCGAGCCGCCCCCGCATCCGCGCGGGCCGCACTCCGGCGGCTCGGCGCTGAGCTCGCGCGGGCTGCGGGTGCTGGTGCTCACGTTCGTAGCGACCGGGACGATCTTCGGGGCGGTCGATGTCGCCACGGTGGCCTTCGCCGCCGAGAGCGGTCACAAGGCGGCGGCCAGCCTGGTCCTGGCGACGTACGCGGCCGGATCGTGCACGGCGGGCGTCCTGTTCGGGCTGTTCCGCCCGAAGGGTCCGGCGGCTCTTAGGTTTTTGCTGGGCGTTTCCCTGATGGCGGTGAGTATGATCCCGCCACTACTGGTCGGAAACTTGCGGTTCCTGGCCGTGGCGCTGTTCGTCTCGGGCCTGACCGTCGCACCGACGTTGGCGACCGCGATGGGCCTGGTCGAGCAGCTGGTACCGCGCGCGAAGCTCACCGAGGGCATGACGTGGACGATCACCGGGCTGGCGGTCGGAGTGGCGCTGGGCGCCTCGCTGGCCGGGTCGGTGATCGACTCGGCCGGCGCCCGGGCGGCGTACGCGGTACCGGCTTCCGCAGCGGCGCTCGCCGCAGTGGTGGCCTTGCTGGGGTACCGCCGGCTCCGGCCGGTGCCGGAGCTGGAGCTGGAGGGGTCTCGCAGTGATGAGCAGCAGCACCACGAGCACGACGGGCACGACCGCCGGGAAGGCCGTATGGCGTAACTGGGCCGGGAACGTCGCCGCCCGGCCGCGTCGGGTCGTCTCCCCGGCCTCCGTGGACGAGCTGGCCACGGCGGTCGTCAAGGCCGGCGAGGACGGGCTGACCGCCAAGGCCGTGGGCACCGGACACTCCTTCACCGCTGCCGCCGCGACGGGCGGTGTGCTGATCCGGCCCGAGCGGCTCAGCGCGATACGCGCGATCGACCGCGCGGCGGGCACCGTCACCGTCGAGGCGGGCGTGCCGCTCAAGCAGCTCAACGCCGTCCTCGCCGCCGAGGGGCTGTCGCTGACCAACATGGGCGACATCATGGAGCAGACCGTCGCCGGCGCCACCAGCACCGGCACGCACGGCACCGGCCGCGACTCCGCCTCGATCGCCGCCCAGATCAAGGCACTTGAGCTGGTGATCGCCGACGGCTCGGTGCTCTCCTGCTCGGCGGACGAGAACGCCGACGTTTTCGCCGCCGCCCGGGTCGGCATCGGCGCGCTGGGCGTCCTCAGCGCGATCACCTTCGCCGTCGAGCCGCTGTTCCTGCTGACCGCGCGCGAGGAGCCGATGACCTTCGACCGGGTCGTCGGGGAGTTCGACCGGCTCGCCGCCGAGAACGAGCACTTCGAGTTCTACTGGTTCCCGCACACCGACGGCTGCAACACCAAGCGCAACAACCGCAGTCAGGGCCCCGCCGCCCCGGTCCCGGCCGTCCGTGGCTGGATCGACGACGAGCTGCTGTCCAACGGCCTCTTCCAGGCCGCCTGCGCGGTGGGCCGCGCCGTGCCGTCGGTCATCCCCGGGATCGCCCAGCTCAGCAGCCGTGCCCTGTCAGCGCGTACGTACACCGACATCCCGTACAAGGTCTTCACGCATCCCCGCCGGGTCCGCTTCGTCGAGATGGAGTTCGCGGTGCCGAGGGAGGCGGCGGTGGCGGTGCTGCGCGAACTCAAGGCTCTCGTCGAGTCCTCCGACTTCCGCATCAGCTTCCCGGTCGAGGTCCGGATCGCCCCGGCCGACGACATCGCCCTCTCGACGGCGTCGGGTCGCGACAGCGCGTACGTCGCCGTGCACATGTATCGCGGCACGCGCTACCAGGAGTACTTCACGGCGGTCGAGAAGATCATGACCGCCCATGAGGGGCGTCCGCACTGGGGCAAGATCCACACACGGGACGCGGCGTATCTGGCGGGTGTGTATCCGCGCTTCGGCGAATTCACCGCCCTGCGGGACCGGCTCGACCCCGTGCGGCTGTTCGCCAACGACTACCTGCGGCGGATCCTCGGCGAGTAACGGGGCGCCGGGCCGACACTCCTTCCGTTCGCTCCACTTTCGAGTGACGTGTGAAGATCGCCCACTCAACTCCCTTGAGACGGGAGAAGTTCGGCGGCGCGGCGGCCCACCCGCGTGGCCCAAATGGAGTACTGTGACAAATCCTGGCTCCGGGAACCTTCCGGTTGCCCGGGCATGGGAGGGAACCCGAGTCGGCGCTCGTGACGCTGGGTGATTCGGTTGGTCACGCAGAGTTGCAAATAGGTAACCGTGCCATAACGGCGAGTCACGGCACATGCCCGACACGCCGGGAAACTCAGCAAGGTTGTGGCAGGCTGCACCCGGGCAGGTCACACTCGTCCATCGGGAGCAGCGACGCACGTGACGTCGGCAGGCACCACCCGGGAGGTAACCGTGCCCGAACTGCGTGTCGTGGCCGTCAGCAACGACGGCACACGACTGGTGCTCAAGGCTGCCGACAGCACGGAATACACGCTTCCCATCGATGAGCGGCTGCGCGCCGCCGTGCGCAACGACCGGGCACGGCTGGGCCAGATCGAGATCGAGGTCGAGAGCCACCTTCGTCCGCGCGACATCCAGGCGCGGATACGAGCCGGTGCCTCCGCCGAGGAGGTCGCACAGCTCGGCGGCATCTCCGTGGAGCGGGTCCGTCGCTTCGAGGGGCCGGTGCTCGCCGAGCGGGCCTTCATGGCCGAGCGGGCGCGCAAGACGCCGGTACGTCGCCAGGGCGAGAGCACCGGACCACAGCTCGGCGAGGCCGTCGCGGAGCGGCTGCTGCTGCGCGGCGCCGAGAAGGACACCGTCCTGTGGGATTCGTGGCGGCGCGACGACGGCACCTGGGAAGTGCTGCTGGTCTACCGGGTGGCCGGTGAGCCGCATTCGGCGAGCTGGACGTACGACCCGCCGCGGCGGCTCGTCCAGGCCGTCGACGACGAGGCTCGCGCCCTGATCGGCGAGACCACGCCCGACACGCAGGAGCCGAGCTTCCCCTTCGTGCCGAGGATCGCCCGGCTTCCGCGGGACCGTCCGCTCGACCGTGCGATGGACCGCCAGCTCGGCGGACCCGACCGGCCCGCGCCCTCCACTCCGGAAGAGCGCGGTGCGGCGTCCGCGTCTGCGTCTGCCTCCGGGGTGGTCTCTGCGGAGGACGAGCGCGACTCGCTCACCAGCCTGCTCGAGGCTGTGCCGAGCTTCCGCGGCGACATGGTCGTGCCGGCGTCGGCCACCGCGCCGGACGTGGTGCCGGGAGCCGAGCCCGGTGAGGACGACGAGTCCGTCGAGGACGCGCCTGCGGCCCCGGCCGCCAGTGCTGGGGCCGGTTCGGCCTACGCCGACGTCCTCATGCCGCGTGCCGTCGCCGGCCACCGCGACCGCCTCGTCGGCACCACGGACCGCCAGGCGGAGGCGGACGGGGTCCGCCCGGGTCGGCGTGCGACGGTGCCGAGTTGGGACGAGATCGTCTTCGGCTCGCGCCGCAAGAAGCAGGAGTAGTCGGCGAGGGTTCCGCTGCGGCGCTGTTGCGCCTGCGGCGGGCTCCTCCCACCCTCCCCCAGCCTTCGGCCGGGGGACTCCCATCTCGCTTCGCTCGCCCCTTCGCCCAACAGTTGGCTTCTGGCCTGTCGTGGGTGGCTGATCACCGTCGGCGACTGCACCGCCCTCCCGGGTCGGGGGTAGGCCGTCCGTCCAGCAGTTGGCTCTGGCCTCTTGTGAGGCTGATCTCCGTCGGCGACTGCACCCAACCTGGTTGGGGATAGACCGCCCTCCCCCGCTAGATCCGTACTTCGCGGGTGGCTGATTCAGGTGAACCGGGCCGCTCCCGGAAGCTACGGCGCGATCGGATTCAATCGACATTCATGCTTCCTCACACCGACTCGATACACGTCGATCACCCGACCCGTCACACTCGGTCGCGCACTCCCGGGGAAACCAACTGAACGGGTGACCCGCGAAGTACGAAGCCAGACACTCGGTGGAGGTCCTCCCCCAGGCCGAAAGGCTGGTGGGGGTCCCCCCAGACGGAGTCTGGGGGAGAGTGCCCCCAAGGCGAGCGAAGCGAGGTGGGGGTCCCCCCTCGCGAAGCTGAGGGAGAGGGCCGGCCCAACCCGGCCACGGACACGAGGCCGCCTACGCACCCCCGGCCACTCGCTTTCGGGGTGCGGCCGTTGCCGGGTGGCCAACCCGCCATGGCGGGCTCAGCCGGGCTGGGAGCCCGTTGCTACGGGGCGGTTCGGGTCGGAGGACCAGTCACTCCAGGAGCCGATGTACAGCCCAGCAGGAATGCCCGCGACTGCGAGGGCGAGCACCTCGTGGGCGCCGGAGACGCCGGAGCCGCAGTAGACGCCGACCTCGGCGTCGGGGGCGGCGCCCAGGTCGGCGAAGCGGAGCGCGAGCGCGTCGGCGGGGAGGAAGTGGCCGTCGGGGGCGAGGTTGTCGACGGTGGGGGCGCTGATGGCACCGGGGATGTGGCCGCCGACGGGGTCGATGGGCTCGAGGTCGCCGCGGTAGCGCTCGGCGGCGCGGGCGTCGAGGAGGACGCCGCGGCGGGCGAGGGCGGCGGCGTCATCGGCGGAGAGCAGCGGGAGGGCGCCGGGGGCGGGGGTGAAGTCGCCCGGGGCGGGGGCGGGGGTGTCCTTGGCGAGGTCGTGGCCGGCGGCGAGCCATGCGGGGAGGCCGCCGTCGAGAACGCGGACGCGGTCGTGGCCTGCCCAGCGGAGCAGCCACCAGGCGCGGGCGGCGGCCCAGCCGAGGCCGCCGTCGTAGACGACGACGTCACGCCCGGCGCCGACCCCCGCGCGCCGCATCGCGGCGGTGAAGACCTCCAGGCCGGGCAGCGGATGCCGGCCCCCGGCCCCGGGCGCGCCGGCGAGTTCGGAGTCGAGGTCGACATAGACCGCGCCGGGGAGGTGGCCGGCATCGTAGTCCGAGCGGCCGGGCGGGCCGCCGAGCTGCCAGCGGACGTCCAGCAGGACGGGCGCTGAAGGGCCGGACAGTTCGCTCGCCAGCTCGGCGACGTTGATGATGGGATGCATACGTCCATTGTGGGCGCCCGGAGGACAACCTTTGGCGGATTGTCACTGCACGGCAACGGTCGCGAAATGGACCGGAAATGCCAAATCGGGCATTCTCCTGCGGGAACACGGTGATTGCGGCGCGGCCGGAGCGCGCGCCGCACCAGGTGGTGGAAGCATCGGCTCTGGCACCTCCCCCCACAGCCCCGTGCGCTGCTCCCCAGGAGAGAACCGATGACCGAGGTACCGACCCGCCGCCCCCCTGGCGCACCGTGCTGGGTCAGCCTGCTCGCGCACAATCTGGAAGCGACCCAGGACTTCTACGGCCAGCTGTTCGGCTGGGAGTTCGAGTCCGCGCCGCAGCCCTTCGGTCCGTACGCACGGGCCACCCTGAACGGCCGCGGTGTGGCCGGGATCGGCGGCATGCCCAGGGACCGGCATCTGCCGATCGCCTGGACGACCTACTTCGGCACCGACGACGCCGACATGACGGCAGAGCTGATCAGGGGCTGCGGGGGCACGGTCGGCGTCGGGCCGCTGGACGCGGACGACGCGGGGCGGATGGCGATCGCCTCCGATCCGCTGGGCGCGGTGTTCGGGATCTGGCAGCCGCTGCGGTACACCGGCGTCGAGGTGCTGGGCGAGCCGGGGTCACTGGCCTGGAACGAGCTGATCACCCGGGAGACTTCGACCGTGGGGAAGTTCTACGCGGCGGTCTTCGGCTTCGATACGGAGGCCGTGGTGTCCGCCAACTTCGACTACCTCACCCTCCACCTTCAGGGGCAGCCGGTGGCCGGGATTCACGGCGTGGGCCAGGCGCTGCCGCGCGACCGGGGCGCGTACTGGATGACGTACTTCGCGGTGGCCGACACCGATGCCGCCGTCCGGCACGTCGCCGAGCTGGGCGGCCGTGTGGTGCGCGGGGCGCGCGATTCGGCCTACGGGCGGCTGGCCACGGTGGCCGATCCCGAGGGCGCGGTCTTCACCGTGATCCGTACGGCTCACTGACCGATCGGCAGGACGTCCGGGGAGATCGCGGCCGCGCGGGCCGTGGCGGCGGTCATACGGCGGATGTGGTGCCGGCGGCACAGCACCTCGTAACCCACCTCGCCGCCCTGGCCGTTGACGTCGCCGACGACGACCTGCTCGCCCTCGACGACCATCACCCCATCCACCGTACGGCCGTTGTGGGTGGCGCGGGCGCCGCACCAGCACAGGGCCTCGACCTGGAGGACCTCGACGCGGTCGGCCATTTCGACCAGGCGGCGGGAGCCGGGGAAGAGCTTGGTGCGGAAGTCGGTGGTGATGCCGAAGGCGAAGACGTCCAGGCGGAGATCGTCGACGATGCGGGCGAGCTGGTCTATCTGGTCGGGGGTGAAGAACTGGGCCTCGTCGACGAGTACGTAGTCGGCGCGGCCGCCGCCGGAGAGGTGGGCGACGAGGTAGGCGTAGAAGTCGAAGTCGTCGGTGGCCTCGACGGCCTTGGTCTCCAGGCCGAGGCGGGAGGACAGGACGCCTTCGCCGGCCCGGTCGTTGCGGGTGAAGATCATGCCTTCCAGGCCCCGGGCGGAGCGGTTGTGCTCGATCTGGAGAGCGAGGGTGCTCTTTCCGCAGTCCATGGTTCCGGAGAAGAACACGAGCTCGGGCATGAGGTGGCAACGGCCTTTCGGGCGGGCGGCGATGAGGTTCAGGAGCGTACTTCGAGCAGCGGGACGAGCTGCTCCCCGGGGGCCATCGAGCCGTGCAGGCCCACCATGGAGGACTCCCCCGGCTCCGTGCGGGTGGCGACGATCGCGATGTCGTCGCGGGCCACGGCGACGACATCGCCGATCCGGCCCCGTACCCGCTCGTCGACGACCGGGCCGAACCAACCGGCCTCGATCGCCTCGTCCCGGGTGGCGACCCACATCTGCTCGCCCAGGACCTCGCTCCAGACGGTGTGCACGTCGGTGGCGGCACCCGGCACCGCGTAGACGTGGCGGGCGCGGGCCTCGCCGCCAAGGATGGCGACGCCGGCGCTCAGCTCCCAGTCCTCGTCGAAGTCGATCCGCGACTCGGGGTCGAAGGGGATGTCGATCATGCCGTGATCGGCGGTAATGTACAGCGCGGAGCGCGGCGGCAGCTGCTCGGCGAGGCGCTGCGCGAGCCGGTCGGCCATCATCAGCTGGCCGCGCCAGGCGTCGGAGTCGACGCCGTGGCGGTGGCCCATGGAGTCGAGTTCGCTGTAGTACGTGTAGACCAGCGCGCGGTCGGCGGCGGCGAGCCGGTCGGCGGCGAAGTCCATCCGCTCGTCGCCGGTGAGGCGGCCGTGGAAGCTGCCGCCGCTGAGGGCGATCTTGGTGAGCGGGGTGTGCTGGAAGGTCGGCGAGGTGACCTGGCAGGTCTCGATCCCGGCGGCTTCCGCGAGCTGGAAGACGGTCGGGTACGGCTGCCACTTGTGCGGGTCGGTCCAGGGCTGCCAGCGCAGCTGGTTCATCAGTGCGCCGCTGTCCGGGTCCAGCACGGTGTACCCGGCGAGGCCGTGCGCGCCGGGCGGCAGGCCGGTGCCGACGGAGGCGAGCGAGGTCGCGGTGGTGGACGGGAAGCCGGCGGTGAGGGGCTGCCCGGTGCGGTTCAGCGATGTGCCGAGGAGGGAGTTGAGGAACGGCGCCTCGTCTGGGTGCGCACGCAGCAGCTCCCAGCCCATGCCGTCGACCAGCAAGACGCACACCCGGTCGGCGGGAGGCAGGTCGAGGCCGGTCGGCGGGCCGGTGGTCACGCCGAGGCCGGCGCTGACGGCGGGCAGCACGTCGCTCAGGGAGGCCGTGCCGTAGCGCGGGGCGGGGGCGGCGCGGGGATCCAGCGGTTCGTAGGCCGGTGCGGGCTGGATCATCAGCCGGCGGAGGCAGGGGTCGCCGCGGTGGCCTCGGACAGCGCCTGCGCGAAGGCCAGCGTCTGGCGGACGGTCTCCGGGCCGTCGCCCGCCTCGCTCACGCGGAGGCTGAGGTCGTCGGCGGTGGAGGAGCCGGTGTAGCCGTGGTCCGCCTCGCAGTTGGGGTCACCACAGGCCGCGGGCTCCAGGTCGAGGCGGCTGACGGCGCCCCAGCCGATCGTCAGCACGACCTCGCGCGGCAGCGTGCCGGGGGTGTACGACTCCGGGTTGGCGACGACGCGGCTCAGCACCACCGAGGAGATCCTGGCGAGCTTCACGGACTCGGTGGAGGTGGTGGCGTAAGGCGACGGGGACGTGTCGTCGGCGGCCTGCTCGTCGGTGTGGCTGACGATGAAGCGGGTGGAGGTGAGCACCAGGACCGTGACATGCCGGCGTACTTCGTTGGCGTCGAACGTCGTCTCCTGATGCACCAGGTACGACGCAACCGGCTCCCCGCCGACCGCCGCCTCCACGGCCTCGGCCACGAGGGTCGGGTAGTAGCCGCTGCGCTCGATCGCCGCGCGCAGCCCCTGGGTCGTCGTACCGGTCTTCGCCATGCGCACCATCCTAGTGCGGCCCGCGCCCCCAGCCGCGCGCCGTGCGTCGGCCTCCCGCCCGCCGGGGGCTCCGCCCCCTGCCCCCCGTGCCCGAGGGCTCCGCGCCGGGTGCCTTTCTTTCCACCGGGTTGTGGGAGAACGTTACACAAGGCGAGCGAAGCGAGGCGGGGGCACCTCCCAGACGGAGTCCAGGGGTGGGGGCACTCTCCCCCAACCTTCGGTCGGGGGGTGCCCCCACCAGCCTTCGGCCGGTGGGGGTACCCCCGGCGAAGCCAGGGGGAGGACCCCCACCCAAAGGAAGCTTTGGGGGAGGCTCGCACAACCCGGCCACGGACGCGAGGCCGTCGACGCACCCTCGGACACCCACCGTCGGGGCCGTCGCCGGGTGCGGGCGGGTTGGGCCAATCTCCCCCAGCTAGACGCTGGGAGGTGCCCCCACGGGCGGCCTACTACCCCCAACCCGGTTGGTTTGATCAGAAGGAGGACAGGGCCCGCGGCCCTAGGTCCGTGCGGGCGGGCGGCCTCGCCAAGCGCACCGTCGCGCCCAGGACCGCGAGGCCCCGGGTGGCGACGACGACGGGCTCGAGGTCCACGGAGACGACCTCGGGGAGGTCGTCGGCGAGCAGGGAGACGCGGAGCAGAAGCTCCTCAAGGGCGTCGGTGTCGACGGGGTCGGAGCCGCGCCAGCCGAAAAGGAGGGGGGCAGCTTTGATGGAGCGGACCAGCTCGGCGGCGTCGCGGTCGGTGGCGGGGACGAGGCGGTGGGCCATGTCGCCGAGGAGCTCGGAGGGGGCCCCGGCGAGGCCGAAGGAGAGCACCGCGCCGGCGGCGGGGTCCACCGTGGCGCGGACGACCGTGTCCACGCCGCGCGGAGCCATCGGCTGGACGACGAGCCGCAGCTCCTCGGGCTTGCCAAGGCGGGCGGTGAGCTCGTCGTAGGCGCGGCGCAGATCGTTCTCGTCAGCCAGGTCGAGACGTACGCCGCCGAGGTCGGCCCGGTGCCGCAGGTGGGGGGCGGTGGTCTTGAGGGCCACGGGATAGCCGAGGCGGCGGGCGGCGTGGGTGGCGGCGGCGATGTCGGGGGCGGGGAGGGCGGCGCGTACGGCGATGCCGTACCGGCCGAGGAGGGCGGCGGCCGCGGTGTCGTCCAGGGTGAGCTGCTCCTCCCCCGCCCCGCTGATCAGCCGGGCCACGTCCTGCTGGGCGGCGCCCTCCTGGGCGTCCTCGAACTCCGGTACGCGGCCCGGCTGCCCGGACTCCCGGCGCCACTTGGCGTACGCCGCCGCCTCCGCGAGGGCCCGGGCGGCCCGTTCGGCGGCGGGGTAGGCGGGGATACGGGCGCCGGTGCCGTCCGCGGCCGCGAGGCGTGCGGCCATGGCCTCCAGGGCGAGGTGGACGACGACGAACGGTTTCGCGGCGGACGCCTCGGCCGCCGCCTGGCGGAGCGCGGCGGCCAGCGCCGGGTCGTCGCCCGATTCGGGGTCGGAGACGTCCTCGGAGCCGACCCGGGGGATGGCGGTGACGACGACGGCGTCGGAGGCCGGGTCGGCGAGGGCGTCGGCCAGGGCGGCGCGGAAGTCGCCTGGGCCGGCGAGGGTGGTGAGGTCGAGCGGGGCGGCGGGGGCCAGGCCCGCGGTGAGGCAGGCGTCGTACGTCAGCAGGCCGAGGGATTCGGAGTTGCCCAGGATCGCGATGCGGTCGCCGGCCTCACCGGCCTCGCCCACCGGGAGCGGCTGGGAGGACAGCAGCAGCCCGACGTCGGCCAGCTCGGTGACGGTGTCCACGCGGATCACGCCGGCCTGCCGGAAGAGCGCGGAGACCGTGCTGTCGGGGATCCGCCCGGGCGCGACCAGCTGGCCGGGCGGGACGGCCCCGGAGTGACGGGCGCCCTTGACGACGACGACCGGCTTGGCGACGGCGGTCCGCCGGGCGAGGCGGTTGAACTTGCGCGGGTTGCCGATGGTTTCGAGGTACATCAGCACGACATCGGTGGACGGGTCGTCGTGCCAGTACTGGAGGATGTCGTTGCCGGAGACGTCCGCGCGGTTGCCCGCCGAGACGAAGGACGACAGCCCGGCGCCGCGCCGGTGCAGGCCGCTCAAAACGGCGATGCCGATCGCGCCGGACTGGGTGAACAGGCCGAGCCTCCCGGTGGCGGGCAGTTCGGGCGAGAGCGACGCGTTGAGCCGTACGGCGGGCGAGGTGTTGAGGATGCCGAGCGCGTTGGGGCCGATGACCCGCATGCCGTACGAGCGGGCCTGCCGTACGAGCGCGCGCTGCCGTTCGCGGCCTTCCGGGCCGGACTCGGCGTAGCCGGAGGTGACCACGAGCAGGCCCTGCACGCCGTGTTCGCCGCAGTCGGCGACGGCCTCGGGGACCCGCTCGGCGGGCACGGCGATGACCGCGAGGTCGACGGGCTCGGGGATCTCGGAGATCGAGCCGTAGGCGGGGACGGCGTCGACGGTGCCCTGGTCGTCCGGGAAGGAGTGGTTGACGGCGTGCAGCCGACCCGTGAAGCCGGCGGCGGCGATGTTGCGCAGCAGCGTGCGGCCGACCCCGCCGGGGCGGCGGCCCGCGCCGATCACGACGACCGACTGCGGGGCGAGCAGCCGCTGCACGGAGCGGGCCTCGGCGCGCTGCTCGCGAGCCCGCATGACGGCGAGGGAGGCGTCCGTGGGTTCCAGGTCGAGTTCGAGGCGTACGACGCCGTCGGTGAAGCTGCGCTGCTGGGTGTAGCCGGCGTCCGTGAAGACCTTGATCATCTTGCGGTTGGCGGGCAGCACCTCGGCGATGAAGCGGCGGATCCCGCGTTCCCTGGCGACCGCCGCGATGTGCTCCATCAGCGCCGAGGCGACCCCCCGGCCCTGGTGCGCGTCCTGGACCAGGAAGGCGACTTCGGCCTGGCCCTCCTCCGTACGGTCGTAGCGGACGGTCGCGATGAACTCGCCGCCGACGGTGGCCGCCAGGCCGACCCGGTCGTCGTAGTCGTGGTGGGTGAAGCGGTGCACGTCCCGGTCGGACAGGCGGGGGTACGGCGCGAAGAAGCGGTAGTACTTGGACTCGTCCGAGACCTGCTCGTAGAAGCTGACCAGCCGCTCAGCGTCGTCCGAGGTGATCGGGCGGACGTGGGCGATGCCGCCGTCGCGGAGCACGACGTCCGCCTCCCAGTGCACCGGGTAGGGCCGCGCCGACGGCGGAGTGGTCATGGGGCCAGCGTAAGGGGACGTACCGGAACAGTGCGACGATATGAGAAGACCAGTCTCCCACTCGTGGGAGACTGGTCTAGACAACTTGGAACGACCCGGAGGGCAACACCATGGCTGAGCGCCACGTCACCGTCGGCTGGCCGGAGGGCCTGCACGCACGTCCCGCTTCGATCTTCGTCCGCGCGGTGACGGGCCTCGGCGTCCCCGTGACGATCGCCAAGCCCGGCGGCAACCCCGCCAACGCCGCGTCCATGCTGGCCGTCCTCGGCCTCGGTGCGCACGGCGGCGAGGAGATCGTGCTGGCCTCCGACGCCGAGGGCGCCGACGCGGCCCTCGACCAGCTCGCCGAGCTCGTCACCAAGGGGCTCGACGAGCTCCCGGAGACCGTCTGACCCGGTCTCCCCGGCAACAGAGGCGGGGCCGCGTAAATCCGGTGGATTTACGCGGCCCCGCCTCTTCGTCATTCGGCGCAGGATTCAGCGCACGGCGCAACAGAATTACGGACGCGAATAGCGCGAACACAATTCCCCCAGTTGTATACGGCACTTCTGTTAAACGCGGCCGCTCGGCGTGTGTACGCCATGTTTCCAATTCCTCACCGCGCTTGTCAGCGCGCCGACGCGCCCCGCGCGACCCGTTCCGGACGCCGCAGCCGGTGTGCCCCGGCCGACCGCTCCACATGCCCGGCGGCCAATTTGCGGGCCCGCTCGGCGTCCCCGCGCGCCACCGCGTCCACGATCGCCCCGTGCTCCTCCCAGGACTCCACGGCACGCCCCGGCGAGTCGACCGCGTACACCCAGGCGATCTTGTGCCGCAGCTGTGTGAGCAGCGCGACCAGCGTCGGACTGCCGGATGCCTGGGCCAGCGTCTCGTGGAACCAGCCGTCCAGCGACGGCAGATCCGACAACTGCCCCTGCAGGGAACGCTCCTGCCCCAGCCGGACCAGCCCGCGCAGCACCTTGATGTGCGCCTCCGTGCGGCGCTGGGCGGCACGCGCCGCACCCAGCGGCTCCAGCACGCCACGGATCTCCAGCAGGTCGGCCGCCTCCTGGTCGGTGGGCTCGGCGACGGACGCCCCGGCGTGTCTGCGTGTGCGTACGAACCCCTCGGACTCCAGCGTCCGCAGCGCTTCGCGCACCGGGACCCGCGACACCCCGTACCGCTTGGCCAGCAGCTCCTCGGTCAGCCGGCCACCCGGTGAATAGAAGCCGCTGATGATGTCGTCACGGATCGCCGTGCACACCGCTTGGGCGGAAATACGACGCCCCGCGCCGCCCGTCCCGTTCACATCCGATCCCACATCGCCGGTCCCTTCATTTCCCCGTCCGGATTAATCGCCGCGTAACGCAGGTCTAGACGTTTCTTCGGCGACTCTATTCCAACACGACCGGGATTCCGAGGGCAGCCCCTAATTCGACGAGTATTTTCGGACACACGAAGGCCCCGGCGGGTGGGGGGCCGCCGAGGCCTTCGTTGTGGGGGGAGGATCGCAGGAGCGTCATCCCCAGGCTCACGCCCTGCGGGGACTCGGCGATCGTTGCTCCGGTGCCGCGTGCTGCGGCTGCTTCTGCCGGACAACGAGCGATGACGCTAGCCGCGACCTGCGCCGGTAACCAAAAAAATCGGACCATTTGTGCCGTATGCCACACCGGCCCCGCCGGGCCTGGTCTCCCCCACCCCTCCCTTCCCCTCCCCGAACCAGGGGCTCCGCCCCGAACCAGGGGCTCCGCCCCGGACCCCGGGCCACGCCCCTCCCGGGGCCACGCCCCGGACCCCCAGCGCCCTGGCGGGCGTGGGGGGACAAGGGCGCGGCGGCGGCCCCGGTAACGACGGACGGAGTCCGGCGTTAAGAGGAAACGACCTCCATGGGGCCGATGCCGAGGGCCTTGACGGGCTCGGCGATAGCAGCCGCGTCGCCGACGAGGACGACGACGAGGCGGTCGAGGGGGAAGGCGCTGACGGCGGCGGCGGTGGCTTCGACGGTGCCGGTGGCGGCGAGGCGGGCGTAGAGCTGGGCCTGGTAGTCGTCGGGGAGGTGCTGCTCGACCTGGTCGGCGAGGGTGCCGGCGACCGCGGAAGCGGTCTCGTAGCGGAGCGGGGCGACGCCGACGAGGTTCTGGACGGCGACGTCACGCTCGGCGTCCGTGAGGCCGTCCGCGGCCAGCGTGCGGAGCACCTGCCAGGTGTCGGCGAGCGCGGGGGCCGTGACGTCGGTGGCCACGGAGCCGCTGATGCCGAGCAGTGAGGCGCCGGTGCCCTCGGGGGTGGAGAGGAGGACCTGGCCGAAGGCCCGTACGCCGTAGGTGTAGCCCTTCTCCTCCCGCAGGACGCGGTCCAGCCGGGACGTCAGCGTGCCGCCCAGGCAGTACGTGCCGAGGACTTGGGCCGGCCAGACCGGGTCGTGGCGGTCGGAGCCGGTGCGGCCGATGAGGACCTGGGTCTGGACGGCGCCGGGGCGGTCGACGATCACAACGCGCGCGTGGTCGTCGGAGGTGATCGACGGCAGCGGACGGCGCTCGGCCGGCTTGCCGGTCCACTCGCCAAGTGTCTCGGCGAGCAGCGCGTCGAGGTCGATGCCGGTGAGGTCACCGACGACCACGACGGTCGACGTGGAGGGCCGCACGTGGGTGTCGTAGAAGGTCCGGACCGCCGCCGCGTCGATCCGGGCGACCGTCTCCTCCGTGCCCTGGCGGGGCCGGGAGCAGCGCAGCTCGGGCGCGAACAGCTCCTTGGACAGCGCCATGGCGGCACGGCGGGCGGGGTTCGCCAGCTCGTGGGGGATCTCGTCGAGCCGGTTGTTGACCAGCCGTTCGACCTCACTGTCGGGGAAGGCGGGGGCCCGCAGGGCGTCCGCCAGCAGCCCGAGGGCCTTGTCGAGCCGGGAGGCGGGGACCTCGAGCGAGACCCGTACGCCCGGGTGGTCGGCGGCGGCGTCGAGCGTGGCGCCGCAGCGCTCCAGCTCGGCGGCGAACTCCTCGGCGGTGTGCTTGTCGGTGCCCTCGGAGAAGGCGCGGGCCATGATCGTGGCCACGCCGTCCAGGTCGTCGGGCTCGGCGTCGAGCGGCGCCGAGAGCAGCACCTCGACGGCGACGACCTTCTGGCCGGGGCGGTGACTGCGCAGGACGGTCAGCCCGTTGGGCAGGGTGGAGCGGCCGGGGGCGGGGAAGTCCCACGGCTTGGGCTCCCCTGCCTGCGGCTGCGGGTGGAACGTCATGGTGGGTGCGACGTCGGTCACTGGTCCGCGCCTTTCTCGTCCTGGTCGTCGTCATTGGCGGCGCCCGTCGGCTCGTACACGAGCACGGCCCGATTGTCGGGTCGCAGGGTCGCGGCCGCGACCTCCTTGACCTCCTCCGGGGTGATCTCCAGGACCCGCTGTACGGCGCTGAGCGCCAGCTGCGGGTCACCGAAGAGCACGGCGAAGCGGGCGAGCTCGTCGGCGCGGCCGCCGACCGTGGCCAGCCGGTCCAGCCATTCGCGCTCCAGCTGGGCCTGGGCGCGCTCCATCTCCTCCGGAGTCGGGCCCTCCTTCGCGAAGCGGGCCAGCTCCTCGTCGACCGCCGCCTCGATGGCGGGCACCTCGACGCCGCTGGAGGTCTTCACGTCCAGCCAGCCCAGCGACGGCGCCCCCGCGAGCCGCAGCAGGCCGAAGCCGGCCGCGACGGCGGAGCGGTCGCGCCGCACCAGCCGGTTGTGCAGCCGGGAGGACTCCCCGCCGCCCAGGATGGTCAGCGCCAGGTCGGCGGCGTCGGACTCCCGGGTGCCGTCGTGCGGCAGCCGGTACGCGGCCATCAGCGCCCGGGACGGTACGTCTTCCTCGATGACCTCGCGCAGTTCCCCGCCGATCGCTCCGGGGAGTGAACCGTCGCGCGGCTCGGGCTTGCCGTCGTGGGCGGGGATGGACCCGAAGTACTTCTCGACCCAGGCCAGCGTCTGCTCGGGGTCGATGTCACCGACCACCGTGAGGACGGCGTTGTTGGGCGCGTAGTACGTACGGAAGAACGCCTGGGCGTCCTCCAGCGAGGCCGCGTCCAGGTCGGCCATCGAGCCGATCGGAGTGTGGTGGTACGGGTGGCCGTCCGGGTAGGCGAGGGCGGTCAGCCGCTCGAAGGCGGTGCCGTACGGGACGTTGTCGTACCGCTGGCGGCGCTCGTTCTTGACGACGTCGCGCTGGTTGTCCAGGCTCTCCTGGTCCAGCGCGGCCAGCAGGCTGCCCATGCGGTCGGCCTCGAGCCACAGGGCCAGTTCCAACTGGTGGGCCGGCATGGTCTCGAAGTAGTTGGTGCGCTCGAAGCTGGTGGTGCCGTTGAGCGAGCCGCCCGCGCCCTGGACGAGCTCGAAGTGGCCGTTGCCCTTGACGCTCGCGGAGCCCTGGAACATCAAGTGCTCGAAGAGGTGGGCGAGTCCGGTACGGCCCTTGACCTCGTGGCGGGAACCGACGTCGTACCAGAGGCAGACTGCGGTGACCGGGGTGAGATGGTCCTCGGAGAGCACCACGCGCAGGCCGTTGGCCAGGCGGTGCGCGGTCGCGGTGAGGCCGCCGGATTGTGCCTCCGGCGTGGCCGTGTGACCCATGGGCAAGCTGTCCTTCCGGTCGCAAGCTCTGTCTTTTGTGCTGAGTCCTGCCACTCTAGGCAGCGTGCCGACCGTGCGCGAAGTTCCCGATCGGGGCGTCTTGAACCCGGGGGGGTGGTCGGCAGTGTCAGTAGGGCGGTCCACAATGGACCGCATCACGTTACGCAGTACCCGCCCAGGTCCAGCCGAAGGAGCAGCGCCGAGATGGCCCGCCGCACCACGAAGACCCCGCCGCCGGACGACTTCGAGGAGCGCATCCTCGACATCGACGTTGTCGACGAGATGCAGGGTTCCTTCCTTGAGTACGCGTACTCGGTCATCTACTCGCGTGCGCTGCCCGACGCCCGCGACGGGCTCAAGCCCGTCCACCGCCGCATCGTCTACCAGATGAACGAGATGGGGCTGCGCCCCGAGCGCGGTTACGTCAAATGTGCGCGCGTCGTCGGTGAGGTCATGGGCAAGCTGCACCCCCATGGCGACGCCTCGATCTACGACGCCATGGTGCGCATGGCCCAGCCGTTCTCCATGCGCCTCCCGCTGATCGACGGCCATGGCAACTTCGGCTCGCTCGACGATCTGCCCGCCGCCATGCGGTACACCGAGTCGCGGATGTCGGGCGCCGCGCAGCTCATGGTCGAGTCGATCGACGAGGACACCGTCGACTTCGCGCCCAACTACGACGGCCAGGAGCAGGAACCGGGCGTCCTGCCCGCCGCGTATCCGAATCTGCTGGTCAACGGCGCCTCCGGGATCGCCGTGGGCATGGCGACCAATATGCCGCCGCACAACCTGGGCGAGGTCATCGCCGCCGCCCGCCACCTGATCCGGCACCCGGCCGCCGACCTCGACGCCCTGATGCGCTTCGTACCGGGCCCCGACCTCCCGACGGGCGGCCGGATCATCGGGCTGACCGGCATCCGGGACGCGTACGAGAGCGGGCGCGGCACCTTCAAGATCCGCGCGACGGTGTCGGTGGAGGATGTGACCCCGCGCCGCAAGGGCCTGGTCGTCACCGAGCTGCCGTTCACGGTCGGCCCGGAGAAGGTCATCGCCAAGATCAAGGACCTGGTCGGCTCGAAGCGGCTGCAGGGCATCGCCGACGTGAAGGACCTCACCGACCGCGAGCACGGTCTGCGGCTGGTCATCGAGATCAAGAACGGCTTCAACCCGGAAGCGGTGCTGGAGCAGCTCTACAAGCTGACGCCGATGGAGGACTCCTTCGGCATCAACAACGTGGCGCTGGTCGACGGGCAGCCGCTCACCCTGGGCCTCAAGGAGATGCTGGAGGTCTACGTCGACCACCGCTTCGAGGTGGTCCGGCGGCGCAGTGAGTTCCGGCGGCGCAAGCGCCAGGACCGGCTGCACCTGGTGGAGGGCCTGCTGGTGGCCCTGATCGACATCGACGAGGTCATCTCGATCATCCGCTCCAGCGACAACGCGGCGGCCGCGAAGGAGCGGCTCATGGAGCGCTTCTCGCTGTCCGAGATCCAGATCCAGTACATCCTCGACACCCCGCTGCGGCGCCTCACCCGCTTCGACCGGATCGAGCTCGAGTCCGAGCGCGACCGGCTCAACACGGAGATCGAGGAGCTGACCCGGATCCTCGACTCGGACGCCGAGCTGCGCAAGCTGGTCTCCAACGAACTGGCCGCCGTCGCCAAGAAGTACGGCACCGAGCGGCGCACAGTGCTGCTGGAGTCGGCGGGCGCCCCGGTCGCCGCGGTCCCGTTGGAGGTCGCCGACGACCCGTGCCGGGTGCTGCTGTCCTCGACCGGTCTGCTGGCCCGCACCACGAACGGCCAGGCCTTCGAGGCCGGCGACGGCAAACGCTCCAAGCACGACGTGATCGTCTCCGCCGTGCCGACCACCGCCCGGGCCGATATCGGCGCCGTCACCAGCGCCGGGCGCCTGCTGCGACTCACCGTCATCGACCTGCCGCAGCTGCCCGACACCGCGGGGGCGCCGAATCTGGCGGGCGGCGCGCCCGTCTCGGAGTTCCTGTCGCTGGAGACCGGTGAGGAGGTGCTCTGCCTCACCACGCTCGACGAGTCCTCGCCGGGGCTGGCGCTGGGCACCGAGCAGGGCGTCGTCAAGCGGGTCGTCCCGGACTACCCGGCCAACAAGGACGACCTGGAGGTCATCGGCCTCAAGGACGGCGACCGCGTCGTCGGCGCGGTGGAGCTGCGTACGGGCGAGGAGGACCTGGTCTTCATCACGGACGACGCGCAGCTGCTGCGCTACCCGTCCTCGCAGGTCCGCCCGCAGGGCCGCCCGGCCGGCGGCATGGCGGGCATCAAGCTCGCCGACGGCGCCAAGGTCATCTCCTTCACCGCCGTCGACCCCTCGGCGGACGCGGTCGTGGTGACCGTCGCCCGCACCGAGGGCACCCTGGACGGCGGCGAACAGGGCACCGCCAAGCTCACCCCCTTCGATCAGTACCCCCGCAAGGGCCGCGCGACGGGCGGCGTGCGCTGCCAGCGCTTCCTGCGCGGCGAGACCGGCCTCGCCCTCGCCTGGGCCGGCCCTACCCCCGCCCGCGCCGCCACCTCCGCCGGCCTCCCGGCCGACCTGCCCCCGAAGGACCCGCGCCGCGACGGCTCGGGCGTGGAGCTGATCAAGCCGGTCTCGGTGGTCTCCGGACCGGTGTGACGGGCGGTGCCTGACGGACAGGTGTGAGGGGCGCGGCACGATGCGTGTGCCGCGCCCCTCGGCGTACGCGCTGTCAGGACGTGTACGCCTCCAGCTCGCCGAGTTGCGCGGCGGGCCAGCCGGTGTTGCCCGTGAAGGTCAGCCGCAGATAGCGGGCGTCGGTGGTGGAGGGCAGGGTGATGATCACCTTGTTGCCGCTCGCCGGGTCGAAGGCGTAGCCCTTGGACGCGACGAGCGTGCTGTAGGAGGAGCCGTCGGTGCTGCCGAGGACGGACAGGGTCTGGGTCCTGGCCGCCCAGGCGGTGGCCGGGGGCAGCTTCAGGACCAGCCGGGCCGGTTCAGGGCGACCAGCCGTAGCGGGAGGTCAGCGCCAGGTCCTTGGTCTTCTGGCCGTTGACGTAGAGCGAGAGCGGGCGTCGATGCCCTTACCGTCGGCGGAGTCGGGCAGGGAATAGCGCAGGACGAGCGAGTTGGCGGGCTGGGTCAGGGTGAACTCTACGTATTCGCCCTGCACGTCGCAGGGTGACGGCCTTGCGCTCGGAAGCGGGATGGGTGAAGGTGCGGTCGGGGCCGATCTTCGTGCCGTTGGTGGCGGCGTTCTCCGCCCGCTGCTCGACGTACGGGTGCCCCTTTTGGTGATCTCGAGGGCGATCCTGTCGCGCGCATGACATATCTGGAGAGGGTGGGGGGAGAGTCAGGCGACAGCGTTGTCCTATTCGTCCAGGCGCACCCAGACCGCCGTGTCCTGCGGCAGCAGCCCTTCGCCCAAGGGGCCACTGGCCAGCAGGATCTGCCGGTGCTGTGGGAGCGCCACCGGGCCTGGGGAGGTGTTCAGTACGCAGCCGAATCCGCCGTCCCGCGTGAAGGCCAGCACCCCGTCGGGGGCGTCCAGCCAGCGCAGCGGGCCGTCGCCCAGGCCCGCTTCCGTACGGCGGACGCGCAGGGCCGTGCGGTACAGACCGAGCATGGAGTCCTGGTCGGCGGCCTGCGCCTCGGCGGTCAGCCCGGCCCAGCCGTCCGGCTGCGGCAGCCACGTGTCGGCGCCGCCGAAGCCGTACGGAGGCGCCGTCCCGGACCAGGGCAGGGGCACCCGGCAGCCGTCACGGCCCGGGTCGGTGCCGCCGGAGCGGAAGTACATCGGGTCCTCGAGCCGGTCGGCGGGGATGTCCTCGACCTCGGGGAGCCCCAACTCCTCCCCCTGGTAGAGGTAGACCGAGCCGGGTAGGGCGAGGGTCAGCAGGGCGGCGGCCCGGGCCCGGCGGGTGCCGAGCGCCAGGTCGGTGGGGATGCCGTGCGCCTTGGTGGCGAAGTCGAAGCCGGTGTCGGCCCGGCCGTAGCGGGTGACCGTCCGCGTGACGTCGTGGTTGGCCAGCACCCAGGTGGCGGGTGCGCCGACGGGCGCGTGGGCCGCCAGCGTGCCGTCGATGGCGGCGCGCAGCCGGGGCGCGTCCCAAGGGCAGGCCAGGAAGGCGAAGTTGAAGGCGGTGTGCAGCTCGTCGGGGCGCAGATAGCGGGCGAAGCGCTCGGTGTCGGGGAGCCAGATCTCACCGATGAGCACGCCGCCGTAGGAGTCCGCGACCGCGCGCCAGGAGCGGTAGATGCCGTGCAGTTCGTCGCGGTCGATGTACGGATGGGGGTCGCGGCCCTCCACGAAGTCGGGCAGCGCCGGGTCCTTGGCCAGCAGTGCGGCCGAGTCGATCCGCACCCCGGCGGCGCCTCGCTCGAACCAGAAGCGCAGCACGTCCTCGTGCTCCTGGCGGACTGCCGGGTGGTTCCAGTTGAGGTCGGGCTGCTCGGGCGTGAAGAGGTGGAGGTACCACTCACCGTCCTCGACCCGGGTCCAGGTCGCCCCGGCGAACTGGGACGGCCATTCGTTGGGCGGCAATTCGCCGTTCTCGCCGCGCCCGGGACGGAAGTGGAAGAGCTCCCGCTCCGGGCTGCCGGGGCCGGCCGCCAGCGCCGCCCGGAACCAGGGGTGCTGGTCGGAGACATGGTTCGGCACGATGTCGACAATGGTGCCGATGCCGAGGGTGCGGGCCTCGGAGATCAGCTTCTCGGCCTCGGCGAGAGTGCCGAAGGCCGGGTCGACGGCGCGGTAGTCGGCGACGTCGTATCCCCCGTCGGCCATCGGCGAGGGGTACCAGGGGTTGAACCACAGGGCGTCGACGCCCAGTTCGGCGAGGTACGGCAGCCTGGCGCGGACCCCGGCGAGATCGCCGGTGCCGTCCCCGTCGCCGTCGGCGAAGCTGCGTACGTACACCTGGTAGATGGCGGCGCCGCGCCACCAGTCCGACGTGAGCACACGAATTCCTTTCAGCCCTTTGGAAACCAGCCCTGGGAAACCCAGCCCTTGGCGACCCAGCCCTTCGGACTCAGCCCTTGAGACCGCCGGCGGTCAAACCGCCCATGATGTTGCGCTGGAAGAGGAGGAAGATCAGCAGCGTCGGGAGCGAGGCGATGCCGAGCGCGGCGACCAGCCAGTTCTCGGGCACGCCGCTGGCCAGCGAGTAGATGCCGACGTTGAGCGTCTGCTTGCCCGGGTCGGGCAGCGTCAGCATCGGCCAGAGGAAGTCCTTCCAGACGCCGACCACCGCGAAGATGGAGACCACGCCCAGGATCGGCCGGGAGATCGGCAGCACGACGGACCACAGGGTCCGCAGCCGCGACGCCCCGTCCATGGCCGCGGCGTCCAGCAGCTCGCCCGGGATCGAGTCGAAGAATCTCTTCAGCAGGAAGATGTTGAAGGCGTTGGTGACGGACGGCAGCCAGATCACCCAGGGTGAGTTGAGCAGATTGCGGTGGAAGAGCGGCACATCGAGCACCGTGATGTACTGCGGTACGACCAGGACGGTCGCCGGGATCATCAGCGTGGCGAGCATCATCCCGAGAATCAGCTTGCCGAACACCGGCCGGAGCCGGGAGAGCGAGTAGGCGGCGGCGACGTCGAACACCAGCTGGAAGGCGAGCGCGCCGAAGGCGTACCAGAGGGTGTTGAGCAGCAGATGGGAGAGGTCCATCACCCGCCAGGCTTGCGAGTAGTTCCCCGGGTGCAGCGACTTGGGGAAGCTGGTGGGCGGGGCCTGCACGAACTCCTGGGCGGACTTGAGACCGCCGGTGGCCATCCAGTACAACGGCCCGAGGAAGACCAGCGTGAAGACCGCGATCACCACGGCGAACACGGTCCAGTACACGACCTTGCCGCGGGTCCGGCCCAGTTGTGCGGGCGAAATCAGCGTTCTCGTTGTCATCGTCCGCCGCCTAGTCCTCGCTGCTGCGGCTCAGTCGCACGTACGCCGCGGAGAAACCCGCGAGCAGTACGAGCAGGACCAGGCCGAGCGCCGCCGCGCTGCCGTAGTTGTTGAAGTAGAACGCGTACTGGTAGATCAGGTAGACCACGGTGGTCGTGGAGCCTTCGGGGCCCTCGCCACCGGTGAGCAGGAACGGCTCGGTGAAGACCTGCATCGTCGCGATGATCTGCATCAGCAGCATCAGCGAGAGGATCAGCCGGGTCTGCGGGATCGTCACATGCCAGATCTTCCGCAGCAGTCCGGCCCCGTCGAGCTCGGCCGCCTCATAGAGCTCGCCCGGGATGCCCTGCAGTGCGGCGAGATAGATCAGGGTCGCTCCGCCCATGTTCATCCAGGTGGCGGCGATCACGACGGAGAGCATCGCCGTGTGGGTGTCTTGCAGCCATTGCTGCTGGGGCAGGTGCAGGATCTGCAGGACGCGGTTGAACAGGCCGTATCCGGGGTCGTAGAAGTACTTGAAGAGCAGGACGGAGGCGACCGGCGGCAACATCACCGGCAGATAGACCAGCATGCGCAGGTAGCCCTGGCCGTGCCGGAACTCGTTCAGCGTGACGGCGACGAGGAACGGCACGGCGAAGCCGAACACCAGCGCCAGCCCGGTGAAGAGCAGGGTGTTGCGCCATGCCTGCCAGAAGGCCGGGTCGTTGAAGATGTACGTCAGGTTTGACCAGCCGGCCCAGGTGGTTTGGCCGCCCTTGGTCTTCTGGAAGGCCAGGATGAACTCCCTGACCATCGGAAACCAGGAGAAGAACGCGAAGCACAGGACGGCGCCGATCAGGAAGGCGTGGGCCGACAAGTTGCGCCGCAGCGCCCGGGCGAACCCCTCACGGGAGTTCTTCGCCCGGCTGCTGCCGAGCTGCCCGGGGCGCTGCTGCGCCTCGTTCGTGGCCAGCGTGGGTGCCGACATCGTCAGCCGTTCGCCAGGACCTGGTTGACCTGCTTCTCCGCGTCGGAGAGCAGCTTGCCCGGGTCGGCGTTCTTGTTGGTGAGCACACCGGACATCACATTGTCCAGCACCTTGTAGATCTCCTGGGCCTTCGGGGGCTCTGACTTGCCGGGGACGGGGTTGTCCATGAAGACCTTGAAGTTCTCGACCGGCATGGTCGCGCTCGCGGCCTTGAGTTCGTCGTCCTTCGTCTTGCTCGCGCCGGTGAGGAAGGCCGGCTGGGGCAGGCCGACGGGCAGGCCGTCCGCCTTGCGGCGGGAGTAGTCGAACGTGCCCTTGCCGGGGGTGAGGGTCTCGAAGTTCAGCCAGGCGATGGCGGCCTTGATCTTGTCGGGCGAGCTGCCCTTCTTGATCATGTAGTCGTTGCCGCCGAAGAGCGTCGCCTTGCCGCCGGGAATCGGTCCCATGCCGAAGTTCTCGTACTTCGCGTTGAGTTGCTGGACCATGTAGGTGATGTCGTCGGGGGCGGCGAGGAACATTCCGAGCTTGTCGGTCGCCATCTGCTTCTGCAGGTCACCCCACTTGAGCAGCTGGGTCTGGCCCATGCTGTTGTCGTCCCAGCGCATGGCGTGCAGATTGTCGACGATCTGCTTGCCCAGGTCGTCGTTGAAGGCGGCCTTGGTGCCGTCGGAGGAGACGACGTCTCCGCCGAGGCCGTACATGGCGGCGGTGAAGTGCCAGCCGCCGGTGTTGGCCGCGCTGTAGTCGCCGTAACCGGCGATGCCGTTGCCGAGCTTGGCGATGGCCTTGGCGTCGGTGCGGACCTCGTCCCAGGTCGTCGGCGGGTTGTTGGGGTCGAGCCCGGCCTGGGTGAAGAGCTTGCGGTTGATCAGCAGGCCCATGCGGTAGTTGCTGGTGGGCAGGCCGTAGAGCTTGCCGTCCTGCTTGAGGACGCCCAGCACGTTGGGGTCGATGTCGCCGAGGGCGGGGACGGTCTTGTCGGTGACGTACGCCGAGATGTCCTCGGCGCCGTTGTTGTCCAGCACCTGCTGGAGGTCGGTGAAGTAGGTGTAGAAGACATCCGGCTGGGAGTGCGCCTTGATGGCAGCGGTGAAGCGGGCCGGCTCCTCACACTGGCCGGGCGTCGACCTGCCCTGGATGGTGACGTTCGGGTACTTCTTGTTGAACGCCGCCACATCCTCATTCCACTCTTTGAGCTCCGGCTTCTTGGTGGCTGGCGGCATGCAGTCGATCGTGAGCGTCACCTTGGTCTTCGGGTCCAGGGGGGTGGACGCGTCGGCCGAGCCTCCGCCACCTGAGTTGTCGCCGCCGCCGCTGCTGCTCGTACCGCAGGCCGCGACCGTGGTCAGGGCGAGTGCGGATACGAGGACAGCCGCGGCGTAGCGGCGGGGAGGGCGCAACCAGGAGCTTCTCATCGGTGGTCCCCTTCGAGCATGAGCGTGTGAAGGCCCGCGGCTGTGCGCAGCGGGGGCGCCGCACACTCAAGCACTCACGACAGAAGCCCGCAAGATGTCGCGCAGATTCCGCAAAAGATTGACCGGCTGGTGCAGCTCAGCGGCGGGCGGGCCCCGTGGTCCCGCGCACAACCAGCTCGGGTTCGTACAGCAACTCGTCCGGAGCGACCGCCTTGCCCGAGATCTGCAGCGCGAGGAGTTCCACGGCGGCCCGCCCCATCGCCTCGATCGGCTGGCGCACCGTCGTCAACGGCGGTTCCGTGCACGTCATGAACGCCGAATCGTCGAATCCTACGATCGATACGTCACCGGGCACCGACAACCCCTGCCGTCGCGCGGCCCGTACGGCGCCGAGCGCCATCGGGTCGTTCGCGCAGATGATCCCCGTCACCCCGCGCTCCCACAGCTTCGCCGCCGCCGCCTGACCGCCCTCGAGCGTGAACATCGCCCGGCCCACCCGCTCCTGCGGCAGATCCGCCCCCGCCGCCGCGGCCACGGCACGCGCGGCGGCGAGCTTGCGCTGCGACGGCACATGGTCCAACGGCCCCAGCAGCAGACCGATCCGCTCATGTCCGAGCGAGGCCAGATGGCGCCACGCCTGCTCGACGGCCACCGAGTCGTCACAGGAGATCCGGGGGAATCCCAGATCCTCGATGGCCGCGTTCATCAGCACGACCGGCAGATTACGCCCCGCGAGCATCCGGTAGTGATCGTGCGGCGCGTCCGCCTGCGCGTACAGCCCGCCGGCGAACACCACCCCGGACACGTGGTGCTGGAGCAACAGCTCGACGTAGTCAGCCTCCGACACCCCACCCGCCGTCTGCGTGCACAGCACCGCCGTCAGCCCCTGCTGCGCCAGCGCCCCGCCCACCACATCTGCGAACGCCGGGAAGATCGGGTTCTGCAGCTCCGGCAGCACCAACCCCACCAACCGCGCCCGCTCCCCCCGCAACTGCGTCGGCCGCTCATACCCCAGCACATCGAGCGCCGTCAGCACCGCCTGGCGTGTCCCCTCCGACACCCCCGGCTTCCCGTTCAGCACTCGGCTGACGGTGGCCTCGCTGACCCCGACCTTCTTCGCTACCTCGGCAAGCCGTCGCGTCATGTGCGCAAGCATACGACAACTTCTGCAAGCCGTTTGCATCGGTGCGCAAACCTATTGTCAGAGGCGTGGGCGTTAGGCTCCGCGCATGAGCACGTGCACCGCCGCCTCCGCCGAGCTGGGCGAGCCCATTGCCGCGACGGCGGCCACCGCCCGGACCTGGCTGCTGGTGGAGCAGCCGGGGCCGTGGGGCGCCAAGGCGCTGAGGGCCAGCCATATGGACCCGGATGTGGGGCGGGCGCTGGAGAAGTTGGCGGCGGAGGCGGATGTGCGGGTGGGGCTGATCCGGCGGCCGGGGCGGCATGCGGACGGCCATGAACCGCAGCGGCGGCGGGTGTACCTGGCCGGGGCGTCGTGGGTGCGGACGGCGGTGGTGGACGATCCGGGCAAGCTGCTCGGGTGGGATCTGACGGCGCCGGCCGAGCAGGGGGAGCCGTACGAGGGCGAGCCGCTGGCCTTCGTGTGCACCAATGGCAAGCGGGACCGCTGCTGCGCGTTGTACGGAAGGCCGCTGGCCGCGGAGTTGGCGGCGGGCGCGGGCCGGGGCAAGGTCTGGGAGACCACGCATCTCGGGGGGCACCGCTTCGCGCCGACGATGCTGGTGCTGCCGTACGGCTACGCCAATGGCCGGCTCGATCCGGACCGGGCCGAGGCGGTTCTGGCCGCCGCCCGCGACGGCCGCGTCGTCCTGGACGGGTGCCGGGGCAGGTCGGCGTACGACCGGCCGGGGCAGGCGGCGGATCTGGCCGTACGGGCGCTGACCGGGGAGGACCGGGCGGACGCGCTCACCGTGGAGGGCACCCGCGTGACGCATGTGGACGGCCGGCAGTGGGACGTCGACGTGGTCCAGGTCGCGGCGGAGCCGCCCCGGCCGGAGAGTTGCGGGGCGGCTCTGATGACGCCGGTCCGTATGAAGGTGACCGGCGTGCGCGCGGTCAGCCGGCGTTCTTGACGAACTCGGTGGTGTAGGTCTTGCTGAGGTCGACCTTGGCGTTCTTCAGGTTCGGGTTGAAGGACTTCAGGACCCGCTCCACGGTCGCCGGGCCGTCGGCCGGCATGACGCCGTCCGTCGTGAACATCGGCAGGGTGCTCTTGATGGCCTGGGCGTAGAGGTCCTTGCCGCCGCCCTGCGCGTAGTCGGCCGGCATCTTGGCGGCGATCTCGGCCGCGCTGTGCGTGGACATCCAGTTCAGGGTCTTGACGAAGGCGTTGGCGAGCTTCTGCACGGTGTCCTTGTGGCTGTTGACCCACTCGGTCTGCATGTAGAGGCTGGAGGACGGGTACAGCCCGCCCAGAGCGGCCTTCGAGCCCTCCGGGGTGCGCATGTCGATGAGCACCTTGCCGAGCTTCTTGTCCAGGATCGTGGCGACCGTCGGGTCGGTGGTCATGCCGCCCTGGATGGAGCCCTGCTGGAGCGCCGAGATGAAGGTCTGGCCGGCGCCGACCGCGACGGGCGTGAACTCGCTCGTCTGCACACCGCTGTTGACCGCCAGGTACTTCGTGAGGAAGTCGGTCGACGAGCCGATGCCCGTGACGCCGAGCTTCTTGCCCTTGAAGTCCTTGGGATCGGCGATGTCAGCGGCCGCCTGGTTGGAGACGATCTCGACCTCGCCCGGAGCCTGCGAGAACTGCACGACCGACTCGACCTGCTTGCCCTTGACCTGCAGGTCGAGGGTGTGGTCGTAGAAGCCGACGGTGCCCTGCACATCGCCGGAGACCAGGGCCGTCTCGGCCTGGACGCCGGCCGGCTCGGTGAGGAGCTGGACGTCCACGCCCTCGGCCTTGAAGTAGCCGAGCTGCTGGGTGAGCATCGCGGGCAGGTAGATGACCTTGTCGAGCCCGCCGACCATGATCTTGACCTTGCCACCCTTGCCCCCGGAGGCGGAGGCGGAGGAGTCGCCGCACGCGGTGAGCGTGGAAAGGGCGAGCGCTCCGACGACGGCGGCGGCCGAGATCTTGGCGATTCTGCGCATCTGGTTCACGTCCTTGTGAAGTGGATCCGTGTGAAAGTTGAGGTACGAAAGAGGTACGAAAGAGGTACGGGTCAGCGGTCGGCGCCGGATTCGGCCGGCTTCCAGCGGAAGAGCCGCTTCTCGAGGAAGGTGAGCAACCCTTCGGCGAGCAGGGCGACGACCGCGAGAATCGCCATGGCCGCGTACACGCCGGCGGCGTTGAAGGTGCCCTGCGAGGCGGCGACCAGCAGACCGAGCCCCTTGGTGGCGCCGATGTACTCGCCGACGATGGCGCCGATGAGCGCGAAGCCGAAGCTCACGTGCAGGCTGGTGAAGATCCACGACGTGGCCGAGGGAATCACCACCTGGAAGGTGACCTGCCGGTTGCTGGCACCGAGGATGCGGGAGTTGGCGACGAGGTTGCGGTCCACCTCCCTGGCACCTTGGAAGGCGTTGAAGAAGACCGGGAAGAAGACCAGGACCACCGCGGAGGCGACCTTCGAGGCCGGCCCGAGGCCGAACCAGATGAGGAAGATCGGCGCGAGCACGATACGCGGCAGCGCGTTGAGCACCTTGATGTAGGGCCCCAGCACATCGGCGAGGAAGCGGATCCGGCCGAGCGCGATGCCCAGGAGCACGCCCGCGACCACACCGATGATCCAGCCGAGCAGGGCCTCGTAGAGCGTGTACCAGATCTGCTCCCAGAGGGATCCTTGGGCGGTGCCGTCCACGACCCAGGTGTGGATCTGGTCCCAGATCTTCGACGGCATCGAGAAGTTGAAGGGGTCGATGACGGCGGCCCGGGCGAGCCACTCCCACAGGCCGAGTACGGCGAAGAGCAGGGCGACCCGGCTGGCGAGGACGAGGTACTTGCGGTTGCGGGCGGCCCGCGCCCTGGCCTGCGTACGCTCGGTCTTGACCGGGGAGGCGGCCGGAGCCGTGACGGTCTCAGGCGACATTGACGGCACCCCTCTCACGGGTGATCCGGACCTCTTCGCCGAGCGAGGACCAGATCTCGCGATAGATCTCGATGAACCGGGGCTCCATCCGCACCTGCTCGACCTTGCGCGGCCGGGGCAGGTCGATCTCGAAGACCTCCTTGACGGTCGCCGGACCCGCGGTCATGACCACGACCTTGTCGGCGAGCGCGATGGACTCCTCCAGGTCGTGCGTGACGAAGACGACGGAGGCGCCGGTCCCGGCCCACAGCTCGAGCAGCTCGTCCGACATCAGGGCCCGGGTCTGCACGTCGAGCGCCGAGAAGGGCTCGTCCATGAGCAGGATCTCGGGGTCGTTGACGAAGGTGGCCGCCAGCGCGACGCGCTTGCGCATGCCGCCGGACAGCTGGTGCGGGTAGCGGTCCTCGAAGGAGCTCAGGCCGACCCGGGCGAGCCATTCGCGGGCCCGCTCCTTCGCCTCGGCCTTCGGTACACCACGGAAACGCGGCCCTGCCATCACGTTGGACAACACGGTCCGCCAGGGGAAGACCGCGTCCTGCTGGAAGACGAAGCCGACCTTGTCGCCGATGCCCCGGACCGGCTCGCCGGCCACCAGCACCTCGCCCTCGGTGGGCTCCTCCAGACCGCTGACCAGGGTCAGGGTCGTCGACTTGCCGCATCCGGTGGGACCGACCACCGCGACGAACTCGCCGCGGCCGACGGTCAGATCCAGATCTCGTACGGCGGTGTGGAGCGCCCCCGACGGAGTCCGGAACGCTTTGCTCGCCCCCCGCAGCTCGATGGCGGGGCTCGTTTGGCTGTTCATGGAGCGGGACGCTAGATGTGGCCCGGACCACAGCGGCAGCCTTGCGATCACAACTCCGGCTTCTGCCCACAACCCTCCGTTCTGCTCGTTTTGCTCGCGCCACGACAACGAAAGCGATACGAGGGCTGGGCAATACCCCCACGGGCGTTTACGTTGCGTTCACAGCGAGGCAAAACGGAGCAGCCCCTTCCGCGACGCGGAGGAACGGCGGAAGGCAGGAGCGAAGGCATGCGGATCCGATGGCCCCGCCGTGTTTTCGCCCAGGTCCTGCTGGTGCAGCTGGCCATCACCACCGGGGTGATCATGCTGGCCACCGGGCTCTTCCTCGCCACGCTCAGCGCCCAGCTCGACGACCAGGCGATGCGCCAGGCACTGTCCATCGCCCAGACCACCGCCGCCGAACCCAGCCTCGCGTACGACCTGACCAGCACCGAGCCGACCCCGGCCGGCGCGGTCCAGGTCAAGGCCGAGCGGATCCGGCGGGCCACCGGCGCGCTCTACATCGTCGTCATGGACACCAACGGGGTCCGCTGGTCGCACACCGAGACGACCCAGATCGGCAGGCACGTCTCCACCGACCCCAGCGTGGCCCTGGCCGGCCAGGACATCATGCAGATCGACCGCGGCACCCTGGGCCGCTCGGCCCGCGCCAAGGTCCCGCTCCGTGACGACGAGGGCAGCATCGTCGGCGCCGTCTCGGTGGGCATCGCGTACGACAGCGTCCACGAGAGCCTCATGGCCACCCTGCCCAGCCTGCTGCTCTACGCGGGCGCCGCGCTGGCCGTCGGTGTGCTCGCCGCCTTCGGGGTCTCCCGGCGGCTGCAACGGCGGACCCACGGGCTGGCCTTCGCCGACATCTCGGCACTGCTCGATGAGCGCGAGGCCATGCTGCACGGCATCCGCGAAGGAGTCGTCGCCCTCGACCGCTACGGCTGCATCCGGCTGCTCAACGACGAGGCGCAGCGGCTGCTGGGCCTGGGCCCGGAGGCCACCGGCCGCGCCCTGGACGACGTGCTGCCCCCGGGCCGTACGACCGACGTGCTGGCCGGCCGGGTCGACGGCGCCGACCTGCTGACCGTCAGCGGCGGCCGCGTACTGGTCGCCAACCGCATGCCGACCGGCGACGGCGGGGCGGTGGCCACCCTGCGCGACCGGACCGAGCTCGAACTGCTCGGCCGGGAACTGGACTCCACGCACGGCCTGCTCGACGCGCTGCGCGCCCAGGACCACGAGCACGCCAACCGCCTGCACACCCTGCTCGGGCTGCTCGAACTCGGCCTGCACGACGAGGCCGTGGACTTCGTCGCCGAGGTCGCCGACGGCCACCGGGCCTCGGCCGAGCAGGTCGCCGAACGGGTCCATGACCCGCTGCTGTCGGCGCTGCTGGTCGGCAAGTCGGCCATCGCGGCGGAGCGCGGCGTGTCCCTGCGGATCTCCCCCGGGACGCTGCTGCCCGACCAGGTGGTGGACCCGCGCGACCTGGTGACCGTCCTGGGCAATCTCATCGACAACGCGCTGGACGTCGCCTCCTTCGTCGAGGTCGAACTGCTCGCCGAGGGCACCACCGCAGTGCTGCGGGTCAGCGACAACGGCCCCGGGGTGTCGCCCGAGATGCGCGAGCGGATCTTCGCCGAGGGCTGGACCACCAAGCAGTCCCCCGCGCACCGCGGCCGGGGCCTCGGGCTCGCCCTGGTGCGCCGGCTCGCCGAGCGGTACGGCGGCATGGCCCGGGTCACCGCCAGGGCGGGCGGCGGCGCGGTGTTCACCGTCGTCCTGCCGGAGGCACTGGCCGTCCGTGAACTGACCGCAATGACCGCAATCCCAGGGGGAGAGTCACGATGATCGACGTCCTGGTCGTGGACGACGACTTCCGCGTCGCCGAAATCAATGCCGCGTACGTGGCCAAGGTTCCCGGCTTCCGGGTCACCGCCCGCGCCCACACCGCCGCGCAGGCGCTGGCCACCCTGGAGCGGGTCCATGTCGACCTGGTCCTGCTCGACCACTACCTGCCGGACGAGACCGGGCTGACCCTGGTGCGGCGGATGCGGCAGCTCGGCCACACGGCCGACGTGATCATGGTGACGGCGGCCCGTGATGTCGCGACCGTGCAGACCGCGATGCGCTACGGCGCCCTGCAGTATCTGGTCAAGCCGTTCAGCTTCGGCGGCCTGCGGGCCAAGCTCGACGGCTACGCCGCGCTGCGCCGCACCCTCGACGGCGTCGGCGGCGGCCGGGGCGAGGCGGGCCAGGAGCAGGTCGACCGCATCTTCGGCGCGCTGCGCACCCCGGAGACCTCACCCGCCGCCGGGCTGCCCAAGGGCCACTCCGCGCCGACCGCCGACCTCATCCGCCGCGTCCTCAACGAGGCCGACCACCCGCTGTCGGCCCACGAGGTCGCCGAACGGGCCGGGCTCAGCCGCTCCACCGCCCAGCGCTACCTCAAGTACTTGGAGAGCGCGGGCCGCATCAGCCTCACCCTCAAGTACGGCGACACCGGCCGCCCCGAACACCGCTACGCCTGGGCGCGCGCCAGCTGATACGACAGCGCCCGCGCGGCTGCGCAGACGACCGGCGAGATGCGGTCGAGCCGCAGGCCGCCGCAGATGCCCGGCGAGCGAGGCGAGGGGGCCGGTCAGGCCGAGAGTGACGGGGAAGTTGCGGCCAGGCTCGGCGGGTCGGTGTCGATCTGGTGCCGTACCGGCGACGGCTTACCGTCCCGACGGCGCAATGACGCTGGTAATGACGGCAGTTGCATGACCAACGGCTCCCGCCCTCTGCGCTGTCGGCACAGCATCGGAGCGGGGGCGCGGCGGCGGCAAGGCGGGCATTCCGCCACGTGGAACGGGCGCCGTCAGGGATACGTCAGACGGCCCCGGCACCCGTCAGCGAACGGACCTCCGCCTCGGCGTGCTTGCCCTCGTCGGCGGGCTCGGGCGACAGGACCGTGCCGAGCCAGCCCGCCAGGAAGCCGAGCGGGATGGAGACCAGGCCGGGGTTCTGCAGCGGGAAGAGATGGAAGTCGACCCCGGGGAAGAGCGCGTCAGGGCTGCCGGAAACCACCGGCGACAGGATCACGAGCAGCACCGCGGGGCCCAGGCCGCCGTAGACCGCCCAGAGCGTGCCCCGGGTGGTGAACCGCCGCCAGAAAAGCGTGTAGAGCAGTGCCGGGAGGTTGGCGGACGCCGCCACGGCGAAGGCCAGGCCCACTAGGAAGGCGACGTTCTGACCCTGCGCGTACAGGCTCAGCACGATCGCCACTGCGCCGATGCCGAAGGCCGCGACCCGGGCCACCTTCACCTCCTCCTGCTCCTTGGACTCCTTGGAGCGGCGCCGGCTGCCGCTGCGGCGGCGCACCGTCGCATACAGGTCGTGGGCCACCGAGGCCGAGGACGCCAGGGTGATCCCCGCGACGACGGCGAGGATGGTGGCGAAGGCCACCGCTCCGACCACGGCGAACAGAACCGTTCCTCCGGTTGTCCCCGCCCCGCCTCCCAGGTCCAGGGCGAGCAGCGGCACCGCGGTGTTCCCGGCCTGATTGGAGCTGCGCACGGAGTCGGAGCCGACCACCGCGGCGGCCGCGAAGCCGAGCACGATCGTCATCAGGTAGAAGGAGCCGATCAGCCCGATCGCCCACACCACCGACCGGCGGGCCGAACGCGCGGTCGGCACCGTGTAGAAGCGGGACAGGATGTGCGGCAGCCCGGCCGTGCCCAGCACCAGCGCGAGGCCCAGGCTCATGAAGTCCAGGCGGGCGGTCCAGGTCCCGCCGTATTTCAGGCCGGGCGCGAGGAAGTCCTTGCCGTGGCCGCTGCCGGCCGCCGCCGAGCGCAACAGGCCGCCGAGGTCACCGTGGAACCGCACCAGGACGAGCACAGTGAGCGCGACCGACCCGGCCATCAGCAGAACGGCCTTGACGATCTGGATCCAGGTCGTGGCCCGCATCCCGCCGAAGGAGACGTAGAAGACCATCAGTCCTCCGACGCCGATCACCGTCCAGGTGCGGACGGCCGCTCCCTGCCCGCCGAGCAGCAGGGCCACCAGGCTCCCGGCCCCCACCATCTGCGCGACCAGGTAGATCACCGACACGATGACCGACGACGTGCCGAGCGCGATCCGCGCAGGCCGCTGACGCATCCGGACGGCAACTACGTCGGCAATGGTGAACCGCCCGCAGTTACGGACCAGTTCGGCGATCAGCATGAGCACCACGAGGAACCCCACGAGGAACCCCACGCAGTACAGCACCCCGTCGTATCCCACCAGGGCCACCAGACCGGAGACCCCCAGCAGCGAACCGGCGGAGATGTAGTCGCCGGTGATGGCGAAACCGTTCTCCAAGGGCGAGAAGAGCCTGCCGCCCGCGAAGAACTCCACCGACGAGCTGCGCCGCCGCCCAGCCCACGCCGTGATCGCGAGGGTGACGGAGACGAAGACGGTGAAGAGGACGAGTGCCAGCCCCTGATGATTGCCCGTCACCGCATACGCTCCTGCGTGTCCCAGCGCAGATCCAGCGCGGCACGGTCCCGGCGCAGCCGCGCGTGCCGCGCGTACGCCCAGGTCAGCAAAAACGTTGAGGCGAACTGCGCCAGTCCCGCCACCATCGCGACGTTCAGCTCCCCGGCCACCGGACGAGCCATCAGCCCGGGCGCCGTCGTCGCCAGCACGACATAGAGCAGATACCAGGCGAGAAAGGCGGCCGCCGCGGGAAACACAAACCGCCGGTACCGGCCTCGCGCCTCCTGGAAGGCGGCGCTGTGCTGGACCTCCAGATACACCGCCGTACGGTCCTCACGGCCGGGCTCCTCGTGGCTCACAGGAGCCTGGACGTCGGCCTCCTGCTGCCACTCCCCGGCGACCGGGACGGCGTACCACGGATCGTCCATCCGGAGCGCTCCCGGCCCGGTCCCGTCGTGCTCGTTCACAGACTCTCCTCGCTCTGACCGTGCGCCCCAGCATGGACAGATCGGGAAGATCCGGAGACATCAAGCCGAAAGGTTCACCCCATTAGGTGACGCCGTCGGTGATGCCGTGCTGATAGGCATATTTCACGGCCTGCGCCCGGTCGCGTGCCCCCGTCTTGGCGAAGAGATTGTTGATGTGGGTCTTGACCGTCGTGACGCTCACATACAGCCGCGAGGCGATCTCGGAGTTCGACAGTCCCTGTGCGACCAGCGCCAGCACCTCGGCCTCACGAACCGTCAGCCCGTCGGGCAGCTCCAGCACCTCAGGAACGTCCGGACCCTCAGCCGCCTCCACCCCCTGCGCCGACAGCCGCTCCAGCAGCCGCCGTTGCACCTGCGGCGCGAGTCCGGCCTCGCCCGCCACGACGGCCTTGATCGCCCGCACGATCTCGTCGCCCCCGGCGTCCTTGGTCAGATATCCGCGCGCCCCCGCCCGCAGCGCCGGGAACAGCGAGTTGTCATCGGCATACGTGGTCAGGACGACCACCTGTGTGCCCGGATACTCCGCCCGGATCCGGCGGGTGGCCTCCACGCCGTCACAGCGCGGCATCCGCAGATCCATCAGCACAACCTCGGGCCCGAGCTCGCCGACCAGCCGCACCGCCTCCTCCCCGTCCGCCGCCGCGCCCACCACCTCGATGCCCGGCAGCAGCCCCAGCAGCATCACGATCCCTTCACGCACCACCGTCTGGTCGTCCGCGACCAACACCCGCGTCATACGGGCACCCTCAGGCGCACCACGAAACCCTCCTCAGCCGGTCCGGCGTCCAGCGCGCCGCCCAGCAGCTCGGCGCGCTCCCGCATCCCCCGAAGACCGTAACCGGCGCCCGACACCTCCAGAGAGTTATCCACAGGCCGCCTCCCGCCCGAGTCCCGCACCACCAGCTCCACTTCCCGCGGCCGGTACTCCAGCCGCAGGTCGACCTGCGCGCCCGGCGCGTGCTTGCGTACGTTCGTCATCGCCTCCTGCGCCACCCGCCGCACCGCGAGCCCGGCCTCAGCCGGCAGCGCCCGGCTCTCCCCCGCCAGCTCCAACCCTGCGCCCTCGATGGAGACCAGCTCCCGCAGGAACTCCTCGACGGGAGCCATCTCACCGCGCAGCGCCGACAGAGCCTGCCGGGTCTCGGCCAGCCCCTCGCGTGCCATCCGGCGCGCGTCGACCACCCTGCGCAGCACCTCCTCGCGCTCGGCGCCCCGCTCGATCAGCATCCGGGCCGCCTCCAGATGCACCGCCTGCGCCGACAGGCTGTGCGCCAGTACGTCATGGATCTCCCGCGCGATCCGCGCCCGCTCGGCCAGCGCCGCGCTCTCCGCCTCCGCTTTCCGGGCAGCCCGTTCCTGGACCAGGAGTCGCTGGGTGTTGCCCCTGGCCTCCGAGTCCAGCCGGCTCACATAACCCACGAGGACGATCCCGGCCGAGGTCATGACGCCGGTCAGCGCGTTGTCGCTGCCCTGCAGCGCACCGTAGGCCGTGAGCGCCACCACAGCCATCGGCAGCGCGGCGAAGAGCGGGAGGCGTCCCATGGCGACGATGACGCTGCCGAACCACAGCGCTGCCGCGCCGAAGCCGCTGCCCGCGGTATGGGCCACGAAGCCCCCGCCGACCAGCGCCGCCAGGAGACCGACGGACGGCCACAGCCGGTGCTCCAGCGTCGTCCGGAAATACCCCCACAGCACGGCCCCCGCCGCGCCGTAGCCGCACAGCCCCCCGGCCACGAGTCCGACGGAGGTCCAGCCACGAACCTCGGCGTCCGCGATCGCGGCCCACAACAGACCGCCCAGGGTCAGTATCCGTGTCAGCCAGGCGAGAGCCCGCCGGGCACCCGTCCGCGCCTCCCGCGACAGCGCCTCCCGCGACGGCCAGACCAGCCACGTGTCCAACGGCATTGGCAGAACCTCCGCGACGCCCAAGGGATCAGTCGGCGACGCTGACACGGTGTGCCGGGGCCGTCGCCTGCGCCCGCCACAGCAGAACCCCGGTCCGGACCAGCAGCGAAGCCGCCATGGCCATCATGAACGAGCCGCTCCCACTCCGGACACCTATCAGCGCGCCGATACCTATCAGGCCCACGCGCAGGGCTATCCCGCCGATCCACACCAACGCGGTCGTCTTCGTGCCCTTGGCCCACACCACGCCCGACGCGTCCCGCCAGACCCGGGTCGTCCAGGCCCACGCCACGCCTATCGCCGCGCCGGTAGCGATCTCGACGACGAGCATCGCCACCGCCCGTGCCCGGTGATCCGCGTCGATCAGGTCGGGCCTGCGCGCCGCGAAGAAGGCAAGGACCACGGGAGCGGCCCACCAGCGGCCGCCCCCGGTCACCTGCCGCGCGGAGAACTGCTGCACGAGCACATAGCCGACAACGGCGAGAACAACGACAGCGGTGACCGGTTCGGACATCGCGGCGACACCTCCGGAGAGCGGGAAGACCAGCCGTCTTCGACCTTCTTCGACGCTACGCGGAAGCCCAGCTCAGAGGATCAAACCGGGGGTGGAGCCAGGGTGGAGACCGCTTCTCCACCCACGGGTGGAGAAGCGGTTCCGAGCGGGATCTGTCACACGTCGATACGCGAACGGTCCAGCGTCGCCGCCGAATTGGTGATGAATTCCTTGCGCGGCGCGACGTCATTTCCCATCAGCAGGTCGAAGGCCTGCTCCGCAGCCTCCAGATCGCTGATGTTGATCCGGCGCAGGGTGCGGTGGCGGGGGTCCATCGTGGTCTCCGCGAGCTGGTCGGCGTCCATCTCGCCGAGGCCCTTGTAGCGCTGGATGCTGTCCTTGTAGCGGACATTCCGGCGCTGGAGGTCCATCAGGGTCTGCCGGAGTTCGTTGTCGGAGTACGTGTAGATGTACTTGTCCTGGCCCTTCCGGGGGTTGGACAGCTCGATGCGGTGCAGTGGCGGCACCGCCGAGAAGATCCGTCCCTGCTCGACCATCGGCCGCATGTACCGCTGGAACAGAGTGAGCAGAAGAGTACGGATGTGTGCACCATCGACATCGGCGTCGGCGAGGAAAATGACCTTCCCATATCGCGCTTGGTCGATATCGAAGGTCCGGCCGGAACCAGCTCCTATCACCTGGATGATCGCGCCGCATTCGGCATTCTTCAACATGTCCGAGACGGACGACTTCTGGACGTTCAGAATCTTGCCGCGGATCGGCAGCAGCGCCTGGAACTCCGAATTGCGCGCCAGCTTGGCCGTGCCGAGCGCCGAGTCGCCCTCGACGATGAAGAGTTCGCTGCGTTCCACGTTGTCGCTGCGGCAGTCGGCGAGCTTGGCCGGCAGCGACGAGGACTCCAACGCGGTCTTACGGCGCTGCGCCTCCTTGTGCTGGCGGGCGGCGATACGCGTGCGGGCGGCGGCGACCGCCTTCTCCAGGACCGCCCGGGCCTGCTGCTTGTCGTCGCGCTTGGTGGAGGTCAGGAAGGCCTTGAGCTCCCTGGAGACCACGTTCGCGACGATCCGGTTGGCCGCCGAGGTGCCGAGCACCTCCTTGGTCTGGCCCTCGAACTGCGGCTCGGCTAGCCGCACCGTGACGACAGCGGTCATGCCCTCCAGGGCGTCGTCCTTGACGATGTCGTCCTCGGCGACGCGCAGCAGCTTGCTGGTGCGCAGCACCTCGTTGACCGTCTTGGCGATGGCGCTCTCGAAACCCCTGATGTGGGTACCGCCCTTGGGGGTGGCGATGATGTTGACGAAGGAGCGCAACGTGGTGTCGTATCCGGTGCCCCAGCGCAGGGCGATATCGACGCCGAGTTCGCGGGTGACCTCGGTGGCGGTCATGTGGCCGCGGTCGTCGAGGACGGGGACGGTCTCCTTGAAGGTGCCGCTGCCGGTGAGCCGCAGGACGTCGCAGATGGGCTTGTCCTGGGCGAGGTAGTCGCAGAACTCGCTGATGCCGCCGTCGAAGTGGAAGACCTCCTCGACCGCGGCGCCCGGGCCGCCCTCGACCGCTCCCTCCCCCGCCGGTCCCCGCTCGTCGCGTACGACGATGGTCAGGCCGGGCACCAGGAAGGCGGTCTGGCGGGCGCGCTGGTGCAGGTGCTCCAGGGAGAGCTTGGCGTCCTTGAGGAAGATCTGGCGGTCGGCCCAGTAGCGGACGCGGGTGCCGGTACGGATCCTGGGGACCTTTTTGGTCTTGCTGAGGCCGCTGGCGGGGTCGAAGGGCGCGTCGGGGCCGGGCTCGGTGAAGATCCCGGGGACGCCTCGGCGGAAGCTGATGGCGTGGGTGTGGCCGCCGCGGTCCACCTCGACGTCGAGCCGCGCGGACAGCGCGTTGACCACGGAGGCGCCGACGCCGTGCAGACCGCCGGAGGCAGCGTAGGAGCCGCCGCCGAACTTGCCGCCAGCGTGCAGCTTGGTCATGACGACCTCGACGCCGGACAGGCCGGTCTTGGGCTCGACGTCCACCGGGATGCCCCGGCCGTTGTCGCGGACCTCGACAGAGCCGTCCTCGTGGAGCACTACCTCGATGCGGTCGCAGTGGCCGCCCAGGGCCTCGTCGACAGAGTTGTCGATGATCTCCCAGACGCAGTGCATGAGGCCTCGACTGTCGGTCGAGCCGATGTACATGCCAGGGCGCTTGCGGACCGCTTCGAGGCCTTCGAGTACGAGCAGGTGCCGCGCGGTGTAGTTGGAGCCGTCGCGATCTGCACCGGTCAGCAGCGCGGTGGACGGCACGGATGTTTCGGCGGTCACGCGGGCGTCTCCTCGATGAAGTTCTTCAGCCGTGTCGGTGAGAGGGTACCGAGACCCGGTGGAGCGGGTTCGCCGCGACCCGGTATGAGGCCTCATGTTAGCCCTCGGTCGATCGTACGTTCGATCCCTCTTTCGAGTGATACACATGTCACGTTCCCATAGAGGCATGAACCATTTAGGCTCCGGGCACGTCCTCATCATCAACCGGCAAGCCAGCCGGGGGGCTAAAACCAGACAGATCCACCTAAAAACGACAACGAGCGCACCAGAGACCTATTCGCCGCCAATCGGTAGCATCCGGCACATACGAGATTCGTTTTCGAGATAAAGCCACGAGCGGGAACGTTTTCGGCCTGGTTGGATGTTGACCCTGGTACGACAGCTCGTCGAGCTAGAGAAGAGGCGACGTGACTACTGTTCTGACCCCCGCAAGCCCGCTGACGGCGGCAGACCGCTGCGACCGTTGCGGCGCCCAGGCCTACCTGCGCGTCGTTCTGATCAGCGGCGGCGAGCTGCTCTTCTGCGCGCATCACGGGCGTAAGTTCGAGCCCGAACTGAAGAAGATCGCTTCGGAAATACAGGACGAGACCGGTCGCCTGACCGACTCTCCGTCTGCCGCGGCGCCCGACGACGACCACTGACGAATAGCCCCTGCGACGAGCTCCGTACGTGCGGGCGGCCTCCCCCGCGGGAGGCCGCCCGCACGCGTACGCAGATCACGTCAGGAGGAGTGGGCCGCGACCAGCCCCGCGACGGCTGACATACGCGTGTAGACCCCCGGGTGCGCGGGGTCGGCGCAGCCCGCACCCCAGGAGACCAGACCCACCAGCTTCCCGCCGGCCACCAGCGGGCCCCCGCTGTCGCCCTGACAGGCGTCGTGGCCGCCTGCGGGGTCGCCGGCGCAGACCATGTCCTGGCGGTTGTACTTACCGTCTCCATTGCCCGGGTAGGCCCGCTCACAGGTCTCGTCGGCCAGCACGGTCAATCCGGCGGCCCGCAGCACCGTCGAGTAGCTCGCGTAGCCCGTCGTGTCGCCCCAGCCGTACACCTCGGCCGCGGTGCCCGCGCGGTAGTCCTGCGTGTCGTCGGCACCGGCCATGCGGATGGTGGAGGCGGCAGGCAGCGACTCTCCAAGTGTGACGACCGCCACATCACCGCTGTTGGTCACCGGGTCGTAGCCCGGATTGACCCAGACGTTGCTCACATCGGTCTCGCGGCCCGACGTGCCGCTCAGATCGGTGCGCCCGAAGATGATCCGGAGATCGTGTACGTCCGACCAGTTACCGCCGAGCGCGGCCTGGCCGAAGCAGTGCGCCGCGCTGACCACCGTGGTGGGACCGACGAGGACACCACCACAGAACTGACCCGACCGCGCCGAGCCGAACCGGGACTGACTGGCCACCGCCACCGTCCAGGGGTACCGCTCGGCCGTTACCGGGCCCCCGCCGATGATGCTGCGGTCGGAATCCTCCCCTGCCTGGGCCACAGGGGCCCCCAATGGCACCGCCAGGACCGGCAGCAGCGCCACCAGCCCGCCCAGCAGCGCGCGGAACGAGGAACGCATGCACTCTCCTGACCCCGGATCTGACCCTACGGATATCCATGGATACCCAGAGTGATACAGGCTGGCCGAGCACGCATCCGGAGCAGTCCACACGAGCGCCGGGAAGACGGCGGGCCCGTGACCGCCGGCGGCGGTCACGGGCCCGTACGAAAACCCCAGGAACTCAGTCCAGGTAGTCCCGCAGAACCTGGGAGCGGGACGGGTGGCGCAGCTTCGACATCGTCTTGGACTCGATCTGGCGGATGCGCTCACGGGTGACCCCGTAGACCTTGCCGATCTCGTCCAGCGTCTTCGGCTGGCCGTCGGTGAGGCCGAAGCGCATGGAGACCACGCCCGCCTCGCGCTCACTGAGCGTGTCCAGCACCGAGTGCAGCTGCTCCTGCAGAAGGGTGAAGCTCACCGCGTCGGCCGGGACCACGGCCTCGGAGTCCTCGATGAGGTCGCCGAATTCGCTGTCACCGTCCTCACCCAGGGGAGTGTGCAGGGAGATGGGCTCGCGACCGTACTTCTGGACCTCGATGACCTTCTCGGGGGTCATGTCGAGTTCCTTGGCCAGCTCCTCCGGGGTGGGCTCGCGGCCCAGGTCCTGGAGCATCTGGCGCTGGACGCGGGCCAGCTTATTGATGACCTCGACCATGTGCACCGGGATACGGATGGTGCGGGCCTGGTCGGCCATGGCGCGGGTGATGGCCTGGCGGATCCACCAGGTCGCGTACGTGGAGAACTTGAAGCCCTTGGTGTAGTCGAACTTCTCGACCGCACGGATCAGGCCCAGGTTGCCCTCCTGGATGAGGTCCAGGAAGAGCATGCCGCGGCCGGTGTAGCGCTTGGCCAGCGAGACCACCAGGCGGAGGTTGGCCTCCAGGAGGTGGTTCTTGGCCCAGCGGCCGTCCTCGGCGATGATCTCCAGCTCGCGCTTGAGCTTGGGGGCGAGCTTGTCGGCCGCCGCCAGCTTGTCCTCGGCGAACAGGCCGGCCTCAATGCGCTTGGCGAGCTCGACCTCCTGCTCGGCGTTGAGGAGGGGGACCTTGCCGATCTGCTTCAGGTAGTCCTTGACCGGGTCGGCGGTGGCGCCGGCCGCGGCGACCTGCTGCGCCGGGGCGTCGTCCTCGTCCTCGTCGGACAGGACGAAGCTCTCGGCCTCGGGCTTGTCGGGGCCTTCCTCGTCCTTGCCGGGCGCGGCCTCGTCGAGCGGTTCCTCGCCCTCGGCCTCTTCACCGTCCGTCTTGCCCTTGGCCGCGGTGGTCTTCTTCGCCACGGTCTTCTTGGCGGTCGTCTTCTTGGCCGCCGCCTTCTTGGCGACGGTCTTCTTCGCGGGAGCCGCGGCCTCGTCGGCCACGTCTGCCACGGCCTCGGTCTCCACGGCCGCCACAGGAGCTGGGGCGGCCTCGGCGGCGACGGTCTTCTTGACCGGTGCGGCCTTCGTGGCGACGGTCTTGGTGGCAGTACGCTTCGCCGGGCTCTTGGCTGCGACGCTCTTACGGGTGCGCTTGGGCGCCTCAGCGGCACTCACCATCAGCGTCACACCCTCCTCGTCGAGGACCTGGTTGAGGCTGCGCAGAACGTTCTTCCACTGGGTTGCCGGAATCTGGTCCGCTTCGAAGGCTCGACGCACGTCGTCGCCGGCGATCTGCCCCTGGGCCTTACCCCGCTCGATGAGCGCCAACAGAGACTCGGACTCGGCGATCTCCGGCGGGAGCGTACGGGATGTGCTGGCCGACACGAACAACCTCTCGGAACGATGGGAACGACTACGGTGGGAACCGCTCAGCAACTCAGCGTCATACATGTCGCGGAAATTCCTCGCACGGCTGCCACCTCTAACCTCATCGCGCTGCGCGGCAGAGCGTTACGCCCGACCCACGTGGCCCCAGTCACATCCCTTTCCGGTACGAGCCGGACATAATCGAGCATTCTTCACGGATTGCGCGGGGATGGCTCCGCCGCCGGCCCGGGAGCAAGGGGTCCGGCGGCGGCTGGGGCGGGCGGGGGCGTACGGCTGGCGCGGTCAGTGCTCGCGGGGGGCCGGCACCACGTGCTCGGCCGCGCCCGGGACCTCGGAGTGGACGCCGAGCAGTTGGCGCATGGCCGACTCGGCCTCGGCCCCGTCACCGGAGGCGAGGGCCTCCACGATCCGCAGATGCAGCCCAACCGAGTGCTCGCCGGGGCGCTCGCAGCCGATCGCCGGGCCGCCGGAGACCTGAAGCGCGGAGGAGACGATGCCCGAGAGGTGCTCGAGCATGCGGTTTCCGGCGATCTGCAGGACGAGTGCGTGGAATTCGGCGTCGGCGCGGGAGAACGTGAGGGAGTCGCCCTGTCCGGCGGCGTGCCCCATGATCTCCGCCATGTCGTTGAGGCGCTGCTGCAGCTCCTCACGGCCGTGACCGGCGGCGAGCCGGGCGGCCAGCGGCTCGATGGTCCAGCGGAGTTCGAAGAGCTCCCGGCGCTGGTCCTCGCGCTGCGGTCCGAAGGCCCGCCACTCGATGATGTCGGGGTCGAGGAGGTTCCAGTCGCTGACCGGGCGGACCCGGGTGCCGACGTTGGGGCGGGCGCTGACCAGGCCCTTGGCCTCCAGCACGCGCAGGGACTCGCGCACCACGGTGCGGGAGACCTCGAAGCGCTGACCGATCTCCTCGGGGACGAGCGGACGGTCGGCGCCCAGGTCACCGGAGACGATCATCTGGCCGAGCTGTTGGACGAGTTGGCCGTGCAGCCCGCGGCCCCGGCTGCCGCCGGCCCGGCGGCCGACCCGGCCCATGTCGGAGTCGCCCCCGTCCCAGGAGGGAAGTCCCGGGACGCCGGGTCGGTCGACGGCTGGTGCTTCGCCGTACGGATAGCGGTCGAGCTCGCCCGGGCCGACGATGCTGGAGTCGGCGGAGCGGGCCGCGGTCATCATGGTGTGCGCAAGGGTACTCACGCATCCTTTGTCGGCGATGCCGCAGGGCGCCTTGAGGGCTTTGCTGAAAAGCACACGAAAGGGTGAGCGCTCATCACCTGATAATTGACGCTTTATCGGAAGGAAATGGGCTTTCTTGCGGTGTTCTGGAGCACTTCGGTTTATCTGACCGCAAGTTGGACGCCGTCAACCGGCGCGACCCCGCAACACCGTTGCCACATAGGCGCACAGCAGAGCGACCAGCGCCAACCCGAAGGAATACCTGACCGGTTCCGCGGCCAGTCGTACGGCGTCGATCGCCGGAGCGGAGGCCGCCTTCCGCACGACGGGCGCGACCAACAGCGGCACGGCCAGCACCCCCGCCATTCCGAGCGCGGTCGTACGGAACACCCCGGCCGCCAACACCCCCGCCCAGGCACACCCCACGTTGAGCGCGGCCCAACCCACAGTCACGGCAGTGTGGTCCACCGGTGACGGAACGCTGCCGGGCCCTTCGAGGAGCCATACGGCAGCCGCGCCGAGCCCCGCGGCGAGAGCGGCCAACAGCAGGGCCACCGCGCTGTTGACGGCGAGTTTGGCGGCAAGCAGCCGGAGTTGGCGCGGGACGGCCGCACGGTCGGGCGTGAGCGCGGGATAGCGAAACTCCTGGCCGTACGCGAGCGCACCGAGCAGGCCCGCCCCGAGGGCCGCGGGCGGCAGCGGCAGGAGGTGCGGCCAGCCGGTGACCGCGCGCAGCGAGAGGTGGTGGCCGGTGCGCAGCAGCACGAGGGCTCCGGCGAGCGAGGCGAGCAGGGACGCGGCGGCGATCAGCCAGGGGGTGCGTACGCCGGCGAGGCGCCGCAGTTCGTAGCGCAGCGGGCGGACGGGGCCGGGCGGGGGCACGGCCTCGCGGGCCGGCGGGATGGGCATGGTGTCGTAGGCGGCGGGCGGGACGGGCGGCGGCCCGGAGTCGGCGGTGGCGTCGGCGAGCTGGTGCAGGAGGATGCCGTGCCGGAAGGCGGTCTCGCCGACGTGCGCGGGCGTGGTGCCGTAGACGGCGATGCGGCTGCCGCTGTCGCTGACCACCTCGGTGCCGTCGTGGGTGAGCAGGGCGGCGAGGCGCTGGGCCTGTGGGGAGCGCACGGCGACGTACGGGCGCAGCCGGGTGCGGCCGAACTCGGCGGCGGGCTGGTCGGCGACGAGGCGGCCGCCATGGAGGGTGACGACACGGTCAGCGATCCTGGCGACCGCCTTGGGGTCGCGGCCGGTGATGACGACGGCGCCGCCCTGGGCGGTATAGGACCTGAGGAGGCCGTGCAGCCAGCCGGTGTCGCGGGGGGTCAGGTCGCGGGCGGGGTCATCGAGGATCAGGGCGGCGGGGTCGGCGAGGAGGGCGGCGGCGAGGCCCAGACGGCGGTCCACGCCGAGCGAAAGGCTGCCGAGCCGGTGGCCGGCCATGTCGCTGAGGCCGACGACCTCGAGGACCTGTTCGGCCCGGGTGGCGGGGACGCCGGCGGCCGCCGCGAGCATCCGCAAGTGGCCGCGGACGGTGCGTGCAGGGTGACCAGGGACGTCGCCGAGCATTGCGCCGGCCTGCCGGGCGGGGTGTTGGTGGCGATGCAGGGGGCGGCCGTCGAAAAGAGTGACGCCGCGGCCTGGTTCGAGTTCGAGCATGAGGCGCAGGGCGGTTGACTTGCCGGCCCCGCTCTCGCCGAGCAGGGCGGTGACCTCCCCGGGGCGGGCCTCGAAGCTGAGGTCGTCGACGGCGGGAGGTCGGTCGCCCCGGGATGCGCTGGTCAGTCCAATGGCCTGGATCACCTTTGCACGATAACGCCGCTTTTATCAAAACTGCCCGGATTTCACACCTCAGGGCGCAACATGGGCGGATTCAGCAGTGCGGCACCTCCGGCCCTGAACAGCTGTGCGGGCCTACCGCCCTGACGGGTCGTCGTGCCGCCGGTGGGGACGAGAAAGCCCGGGGTGCCGGTGACCTTGCGGTGGAAGTTGCGCGGGTCCAGGGCGACGCCCCAGACGGCCTCGTAGACCCGGCGCAGTTCGCCGACCGTGAATTCGGGCGGACAGAAGGCTGTGGCGAGGGAGGAGTACTCGATCTTGGAGCGGGCGCGTTCGACGCCGTCGGCGAGGATGCGGGCGTGGTCGAAGGCCAGGGCGGCGCCGTCGTGCAGCAGCTCGGTCACCGGGGCCCAGCGGGCACTGCGGGCGTCGCCGCCGGCCCGGGGGGCGGGCAGGTCGGGGGCGAGCACGAGGTGGGCGACGCTGACCACTCGCATCCGGGGGTCGCGGTGCGGGTCGCCGTAGGTGGCCAACTGCTCCAGGTGGGCACCGTTCTGGGCGCGCAGCCCAGTTTCCTCGGCCAGTTCCCTGGCCGCCGCGTCGCCCAGGTCCTCGTCGACGCGGACGAATCCGCCGGGCAGCGCCCACCGTCCCTGGTAGGGCGGCTCGCCCCGGCGAATCGCCAGTGCGCACAGCGCGTGATGGCGCACCGTGAGCACGACGAGGTCGACGGTGACGGCGAACGGCGGGAAAGCTGACGGGTCGTAGGGCGGCATGGCGCGATCTTAGTCGTCTGCCTGACGATAAGCAGCTGCTTGGCGCACTGGATCACGCTCTGGGTCATGTGCTGCGTCAAGCACCGGCTCACGCACCGAACTGCAGGCCGGGGGCGGCCTCCTCAACCATGGCCATGCCGAGCCTGCTGATCCGTACGGCGAAGGGCTCCCCGGCGACCCTCAGCCCCGACAGCTGCACCGCGCCGAGCGGCGCCGTGCCCATGGGCCGTACGGCGACGATCCGCTCGGGGGCGTCGGGGCGTACTCCGGCGAGGGACATCAGCAGATGGACCGCGCCCGCCGCGGCCACGGCGGCGGGGCGGCAGGCGGAGGGGTGCGGGGCGGGCACCCGGCCGACGGCCCGCTGCTCCCCGGCGTACATCTCAGGCAGCCGGTGGCCGAAGGCCTCCGCCGCGTCGAGCAGGCCCCGCAGCAGGGCGGCGGCTTCTTTCTCGTACCCGGTGGCGGCCAGGCCTGCGGCGGCGACGGCCGTCTCGTGGACGCGTACGGCTCCGCCACGGTGGCCGAAGGGGTTGTGCCCGGGGGCCTTGGCGGACAGCGTGCGCAGTCCCCAGCCGGAGTCGAGGTCCGGGGCGCCGAACAGGCGGGCGAGCTGCTCGGTCTGCACCTTGTCTAGCAGGCCCTCGGCGAGGTCGCCGCCCCCGAGCAGCCCGGTGTCGAGCAGGTGGCCGGCAGCAGAACCGAGATGCGGTGCCGGTCTGCCGTCCGGGGCCAGAGCGGCCGCAGGTCTGCCACCGGCCCGGTCGTCGAGCCAGAAGTCCTCGCGGAAGGCCCGTCGCAGCTCGGCCGCCCGCTCCCACCAACTGTCGGCTCCGGGGCGGTCGTAGGCGTCGAGCAGGTCGGCGCCGTGCAGCATGGCCCGGTGGGCGTGGGCCTGCACCTCGCACCGGGCGGGGCCACCGGGGGCCGGGTCGGGCACATAGCCGTCGTCGCCGGCGGCGGTGAACAGCCAGCGCAAGCAGCGCTCGGCGGCCGGCAGCAGCGGCTCGGCCTCCCGCTCCGGTAGCCCCCACCGCCGGGCCTCGGCCAGGACGGTGACGAAGAGCAGCGTCGCCTCCACGCCCGAACAGGTCGGGGGCAGATGAGGCCCCGCGTGCCGCAGGAGCCCGGGGATGCGCCCGCTGCCGGGGTCCTGGCGGCGGGCCAGGGTGCGCAGGGTGCCCGCGGCGAGGCGGGTGCCCAGCGGCAGCAGCATGCGGGCCGCCCACAGGGCGTCGGCCGGCGCCAAACCGAGCCGCCATGGGGCCCCGGCCGCCGTGTGGAGGTCGGAAGGCTGGGCCGGGTCGCGCAGTAGCAGGGCGCTCAGGTCGTCAAGGCTCGCGCCCAGCAGTGCCTCGGCCCCCGCGTCGTCACAGGACATCTCGGCGGCGGACCAGAGCACGGGAACCGTCGCCTCCCGGGCGCCCGGGCTGCGTGCGGACGGCGCGTCCGGCAACGGCTCCAGGACCGCGCGCAGCTCGATGACCCGGGAGCCGCCCGGCGGCACGGCCAGGTCCCAGCGCAGCAGGCCGGCCGAGGCCAGCGCACTGTCCGGCGCCGGATGAGCGGTGATCCGCGCCCCCGCCCCATCCCGTGACCAGCGCAGCCCCGAGGCGCAGACGCTGGCCGGCAGATCGGGCCCGGGCCGCCCGGAAGCGACCGCGGCAAGGTCCGCCAGGTCCGTGCCCAGCGCCACCTCCAGCGGCAGCCGCAGGCCCCGTGGACCGGTATTGTGCACGGTGATCCGCTCGGCTCCGGCGGCCGTGCGCACCCGCTCCACGGTGACCGCCGGGTCCGGGCCGGTGTCCGCCCCGGTGCGCACGACCGCAATGAATCGGGCCCGACCCGCCGTGACCAGCCTGCCCTGCACCGGAATCGGGGCCGAGCCGGCGATCCGCAGCTCGCAGCGGGCCAGCACCCGACGGCCGTCCTGGTAGAAGCCGTCCAGGTCGTGCCCGAGCAACTGCCCGTGCCCGGCGGAGACCGCGAGCGACGGCGCCGCGACGCACATCACCGCGTCGTGCACCGGTTTCGGACCCCGGTCCGGCCGGCCGGGCGGGGTCGGCGGAGTGTTCTGCTGCGGGCTCATGCCATCTCCTCGGACGCCTTCCGCGGTTCGACACCACCCACCTGAACGGCCGGGTGGGCGCTCGGGTCACGGGGCGTCTACCGTTCCGCTCGGGAAACCGTCAGCACCGTTGGCACGCATCACCGGAAAGAAGCAAGCATGGCCGTGTACCGCCAGCCCGGAACCGTTGTCACCGATCACACCTTCGAGGTGCCGCTGAACCACGCGGACCCGGCGGGTGAACGGATCCAGGTCTACGCTCGCGAGGTCGTGGCGACCCCGAAGGCGCGCGATGCCGACCGGGAGGAACTGCCCTGGCTGCTCTTCCTGCAGGGCGGACCGGGCGGCCGTTCGCCGCGCCCACTTGGCCGCGACAGCTGGCTCACCCGCGCCCTGGAGGACTACCGGGTGCTGCTGCTCGACCAACGCGGCACCGGCCGCTCCACTCCGGCCACCCGGCAGACCCTGCCGTCACGCGGGGACGCCGCCGCCCAGGCCGCGTATCTCGCGCACTTCCGCGCCGACTCGATCGTGGCCGACTGCGAGCTGATCCGCCGTGAGCTCCTCGGCGAGAACGGCCGGTGGAGCCTGCTCGGCCAGAGCTACGGCGGCTTCTGTGCGCTCACCTATCTGTCATTCGCCCCCGAAGGGGTGCGGGAGGCCTTCATCACGGGCGGCCTCGCCGGGCTGCGCAGCAGCGCCCAGGACGTCTACCGCGCCGCCTACCCGCGCGTCGAACGGAAGGTGGCCGCGCATTACGACCGCTATCCCGAGGACGCCGCGACGGTGCGGGCGGTCGCGAGGCATCTCCGCGACACCGAGGTGACCCTGCCCGGCGGCGGGCTGCTCACCGCCGAGGCCTTCCAGTCGGTGGGCCTGCTCCTGGGCACCGGCACCGGCTCGCACACCCTGCACTATCTGCTGGAGGACGCCTTCGTCCCGGACACACCGGAGCCGGTCCTTTCCGACTCCTTTCTCGCCGAGGCGCAGGGGCATCTGTCCTTCGCGGGCAACCCGCTCTACGCGGTGCTCCACGAGCCGATCTACGGCCAGCGCTCGGTGTCGCCGGCTCCCACCGGCTGGGCGGCTGAGGCGGTGCGCGCCGAATTCCCCCGGTTCGACGTGAACAAGGCGCTGGCGGGAGACGCTTCCGTGCTGCTGACCGGCGAGATGATCTACCCCTGGATGTTCACCACCGATCCTGCGCTGGCGCCGCTGCGCGAGACCGCCCAGCAACTGGCGGCGTGGGAGAACTGGCCCGATCTGTACGACCCGGAGCGGCTGGCCCGCAACGAGGTTCCGGTGGCGGCGGCCGTCTACCACGACGACATGTATGTCGACACGGCCGACTCGCTGGCCACCGCGCGCGCCGTACGCGGGCTGCGGACCTGGGTCACCGACGAATACGAGCACGACGGACTCCGGGTGAGCGGCGGCCGGGTCCTCGACCGGCTGATCCGGCTGGCCCGCGGTGAGCTGTAGCGCAGGCCACCGTCGGCCCCAGGCGCTTTCGCCGTAGACCCCGCAGGCATCCGCGCAGTGGCTCGGGGTCGACTCCGGCGTTGAGCGCGGCATACAGCAGCCGGGCGAAGGTGTAGTCGGCGTCGAGCTGCAGGGCACGGCCGAAGGCGACCCGCGCTGTGGCCTCGTCGCCGACGGACCAGGCAACCCAGCCGGCGAGAGTGAGCGGGGCCGCCGCGTGGTCCTGGAATGGCTTGACGCAGCACCTGGCCAGTGCGCGCCACAGCCGCAGCGCCGGTTCGGTGTGCGGAGGCTCCATCCACTCAGCGGCGTGGTCACGCGTGATGCGGTCCTGAAGCCCGAGGATGATCGCCGCGGCCTCCGCTGCGTCGAGCAGCGCGTCGTCACCGGCGTCGCCGCGCGGCCCATCGTCCTCCGCCGGGGCCTCGCGGAACCGTTCCAGGGCGGACTCCACCAGGGCAAGGGTCTCCCGCCGTACCGTCTCGGCGGCGTCCTTTCCTCGGCCGAGCATGCGCGGCACCAGGTCCGCCGCGGCCGCGTCGAGGGCCTGTTCCTGGGCGGTTGACGAGGATGTCTCCGGCGGAGTGAGCCGAGCCTCCATCTCCCGCAGCGAGCCGCGTACTTGGATGCCCACGTAGGCGGCGGCCGCAGCCATGACGGAGCTTCCGGAGGACCTGATCTCGGCACCGTCTGGCGGGCAGGTGCAGCCGGCGTCCGAACAGGTGTAGGACCACCAGCGGCCGCCTGACACGCACAGCGCCTCGATGACGGGGACGTCAAGGGCACCGCAGGCGACGCGCAGTCCCTGGGCGAGTGGTCGCAGGCGCTCCATGGTCCGCCCCGGCTGCTCCCCTTCGACAGGGTCCTGGCAAAGGAACACGACGATGGACTCGGGGCGGTCCCCGCGCTGCTCGCTGCCGCGCACGAGGCACTCGGCGAGCTCGGTGGCGACCTCGGGCCACTCGCGCGGGTCGGTGGGAATGCCGAGGCGCAGTCGGCCGCCGAAGCGGCTGCGCTTGCCGTGCAGCGCCACCATCACGATCGAGTCGGTCGGATGGAAGCCGAGCAGGTACGGAAGCGCGTCGGCCAGCTCGGCCGGGCTGCGAAGGGTGACCTTGTGCTCGTCGGCGGGGCGGGCGGATTCGTCGGGCTGGATTTCGTTGTGCTGAGTCATGATCCGAAGGTGACGCAGGCCGGCGATCTACGCCAGGCCCCTCTCCCAGCCTGTGGATAACCACGTCAATATCGTCATATAGGCAGTCCGCAAGTTATCCACAGGCGGGATCATCGGCGTTCGCGCTTTGTCGGTCCCATCGGGTTCCATGGGCGCATGACGGAAACGACCAGCACCGCACTCCGCGCCGAGGCGGACACCATCCTCGCCCGCCTCGTCGGTGACGGCACCGGCACCGCCCGGCTGCGCGAGGACCAGTGGCGCGCGGTCGAGGCGCTAGTCGCCCACAGCAGGCGGGCGCTGGTCGTGCAGCGCACCGGCTGGGGCAAGTCCGCCGTCTACTTCGTGGCCACCGCGCTGTTGCGCCGGCGCGGCAGCGGCCCGACGGTGATCGTCTCCCCGCTGCTCGCGCTGATGCGCAACCAGATCGATGCCGCCGACCGCGCCGGGATTCGCGCCCGCACCATCAATTCGGCCAACCCGGAGGAGTGGGAGACCATCCAGGCCGAAGTCGCCGCAGGTGAGGTGGATGTGCTGCTGGTGAGCCCAGAGCGGCTCAACAACCCTGATTTCCGGGACCAGGTGCTGCCCAAGCTCTCATCGACGACCGGCCTGCTCGTGGTCGACGAGGCGCACTGCATCTCGGACTGGGGCCATGACTTCCGACCGGACTACCGCAGGCTGCGCACCATGCTCGCCGACCTCCCGCCGGGCGTGCCGGTGCTGGCCACCACCGCCACCGCCAACGCCCGGGTCACCGCCGACGTCGCCGAGCAGCTCGGCACCGGGGACACCGAGGGCGCCCTCCTGCTGCGCGGCCCGCTCGACCGGGAGAGCCTGTCGCTCGGTGTGCTGCGTCTGCCGGACGCCGCGCACCGGCTGGCCTGGCTGGCCGACCACCTAGGGGAGCTGCCGGGCTCCGGCATCATCTACACCCTGACGGTGGCGGCAGCCGAGGAGGTCACGGCCTTCCTGCGGCAGCGCGGCTACGAGGTGGCCTCGTACTCGGGCCGGACCGAGGACGCCGACCGCAAGGCCGCCGAGTCGGCTCTGCTGGCCAACGAGGTCAAGGCGCTGGTCGCCACCTCCGCGCTCGGCATGGGCTTCGACAAGCCCGACCTGGGATTCGTCGTCCACCTCGGCTCGCCGTCCTCCCCCATCGCGTACTACCAGCAGGTCGGACGCGCCGGTCGCGGTGTGGACCACGCAGAGGTGCTGCTGATGCCGGGCGCCGAGGACGAGAAGATCTGGGAGTACTTCGCTTCCCTGGCCTTCCCGCCCGAGGAACAGGTCTGGCGCACGCTGGAGGTGTTGGCCGCCGCCGGCAGGCCGCTCTCCGCCCAGGCGCTGGAGCCACACGTCGATCTGCGCCGCAACCGGCTGGAGATCATGCTCAAGGTGCTCGATGTCGACGGTGCGGTGCACCGGGTGCGCGGCGGCTGGACCGCCACCGGACAGCCGTGGTCGTACGACACACAGCGGTACGAGTGGGTCGCCCGCCAGCGCAAGGCGGAACAGCAGGCGATGCGGGAGTACACCACGACCACCGACTGCCGGATGGAGTTCCTGCGTCGCCGGCTCGACGACCAGGAGGCCGCGCCTTGCGGCCGCTGTGACAACTGCGCGGGCGCGCGCTTCGGTGAGCAGGTCTCCGCCGCCGCTCTCGACGCAGCCCGGGCCGCGCTGGGACGGCCTGGAGTCGAGGTGGAGCCGCGCCGGATGTGGCCGTCAGGACTCGAAGCGGCCGGTATAACCCTCAAAGGCCGGATCCCCCCGGGGGAGCAGGCCGCGCCCGGGCGGGCTCTGGGCAGGCTCTCGGACATCGGATGGGGTAACCGGCTGCGCCCGATGTTCGCCGACGGTGCCCCGGACGGTCCGGTGCCGGACGATGTGGCGCAGGCGGTGGTGCGCGTGCTCGCCGACTGGGCGAAGGGACCGGGCGGCTGGGCGGCCGGAGGGCCGGAGGCGCCGGCGCGGCCGGCCGGGGTGGTCACGATCGCCTCGCACACCCGTCCCCAGCTGATCGCCTCACTGGGCGCCCGGATCGCGGAGGTAGGCCGCATACCGCTGCTCGGCCAGGTCGCCCACGCGGACTGTGGTGCGCCGCTGCGGGTGCCGCGGAGCAACAGCGCTCAGCGGCTGCGCGTGCTGCACGAGGCGTTCGTCGTGCCACCTGAACTCGCCCGGTCACTGGCCGAGTCACCCGGTCCGGTGCTGCTGGTCGACGACTTCACGGAGACCGGGTGGACCCTCGCGGTGGTCGCGCGGCTACTGCGCCGATCGGGTGTAACGGGTGTGTTTCCGCTGGTCCTGGCCCTGCAGAGCTGATCGGACGTCAAAAAGTCTCCAGAGGGCGGGATCTAAGCGGCGGAAAGGTCGATACCAGGTCGAGTCGACAAATTGACCGTTGCCGCTCGCCCGCGCGGGAGCCAGAATTGAGACCGGATCCCCCGACCGGCTCCTGGAGCCCTTGACCGGCGTGCGCCCGCGCCCGGCGGCCTGGGGAGCCACCCACGAAGGGAGGACCGTGGCCATCGGTTTCGCTCCGGCGACCACTGCCGGCACCTCCTCCCGCCTGGCCCGCTCCCTGGAGCCGGCCGAGTGGGTCGCGGCGAATGTCCCCCTGCTCAGCAATCCGCGCGACATCGTCAAGGATCTGTACGCCCGCCATCTCCCGATGCCCGGCACCGCTGTGGTCGCCGTGTTCTCGGCGGACGGGCGGCTGGAGGCCAGCGCATCGTTTACCCAGCGGGCCGGTCACACCGACGGCTGGGAGCGCCGCAACGCGATCCTCGCCCACCTGCGCCGGGTGACGTCCGACGACCTGCGGCGCCGCCGCCCGGTGCGCACCGCCGTACTGCTGGTGTGCCGGGACGGGGACGCCGGCTGGACGGAGGCCGACGGTGCCTGGATGTGGGGGCTGCGAGACGCCTGCTCGCTGTACGGGCTGCGCTGCGGCGCGTACCTCACGCTGACCCGCGACGGCTGGCACGTGATCGGCGAGAACCGTGGCGGACGCACGCCGAAAGCCGCGTCCTGGTCGGAAACGCCCGGCGGCGCAGCCGCCCTGCGCCCCACCGGGGCGCCCGAGGCACTGCGCCGCGCGGCGGCCCGCTGAGTCAGCGGTTCAGGCGCTCGCGCCGAGCAGGCCGTTGATCCGCTGCGGGTCTCCGCAGACGATCAGCAGCGCACCCGCCCGGGCCATCGCCGTGGGCAGCGCCCGCGCGATCGCCTCGTCCGCACCGCCGTTGACGGCGACGATCACCACCGGGCGGCCCAAGGCCCGCTCGGCGTCGCCGATGGCCGCGTAGAACACGTCGTCGCCGGCATCGTGCTGCGCCCAGTAGGACGCCTCGCCGAAGGAGACTTCGTGAGCGGCCCAGGGGTGCTGTTCGCCAGTGGTGAGGACCAGGACGTCGCCGGGCGAACGGCCCGAGTCCAGCAGCAGGTCCACCGCTTCGTCGGCGGCATCGATCGCGCCGTCGGCGGGGGCCGGGATGAGCTGGATCTGCGCGGCCACGGCGCCGTCGGCGGCAGCGGCCGGGCCCGCCGGCTCACCGTCGCGCGACGACCGTTGCTGCGGCGGCACGACCGGACCGCGGGCCGGGC
>NZ_RJVR01000333.1 GCF_003999195.1 Streptomyces soli | reverse complement strand
CCTCCCGATCTCAAATCAAGATCAGGTTGATATGGATGCCACGAGACAGGTCAGTTTTGATCCGCCGTCAGAGGGTCACGGTTCAAACGACGCCGACAGGCAGGCCCTCCGAAGGTTCCCGCGCCCGACGACACCGTGCTGCGCTGCCTCTCGGCCTTCGGCCCGGCATCGGTGAAGGACATGCAAATGTGGAAAAGCGGTCGGCGCAGCATCTCATCGACATGACCATGATGCGGCGTGATCGCGCTCCCGATCGGCGTGGCCATGTACGCCCTCTTCGCCTTCGTGCCGGAGTTCGTCCAGACTCCGACGTCGACGGGGTACGGATTCGGCGCGAGTGTCACCCAGTCGGGACTCATAGTCCTGTCGCAGATCATCACCATGTTCCTCGCCGGCATGATCACCGGTGGGCTCGCACGGCGGATCGGCAGACGGGCCGTGATGATGCTCGCGGGCTGGCTCGACACTGCGGCCGCCATCGGCCAAAGCCAGCCGGAAGACACGGGGCTGCGGTCGGCTGAGGCGCCGTGACCGGGTGTGGCAACGACGGCTGCGCCAAGGGTGGCAACAACGGCTGCGACAACGGCTGCACCGTCTGCCCCGCCGGTCGTGCGTTTTCCCAGTTCGTGCAGCGTTTTCCCGTGGTGAGTACGCCGACTTTCCTCTCTGCTGCCCTTCCTGCCACTTGGTGCTGATGGTGTGTGGTGGTGGGTGCGGCTCGGGGAACCCCGGCGTCGCTGCGCCGGCTGCGGCTGGGAGAGGCGGCGTCGGCCGTGGCCGCCGCGCTGGGGGGCGTCTGGCGCGCCGTGGTGAGCCGGTGACATCGCTTGCGCCATCACTTGCACGATCACCTGCGCCATTACTTGCACCATCACTTGCGCTGCTCTCTGGGGCAACTCTGCATTTGCGCAGCTCAAGAACGGGTTTTCAGCCGTGCACGTCGCTGACTTCCCCTCTCTGCCGCCCCTCTTGTCCTTGGGTGGTTGGTGGATGTGTGTGGTGGGTATGGGCAGGCGGCGGCGAGGGGGCTGCCGGGCGCTGCGCTGGCTTCTGGGGGTGGCGTCGGCCGGGGCCGCCGCAACGCAAGGGCGGTGGGGCGGCTGGCGGGCGCGCGTGAGCGGCAACGGCGACCTGGCGGTCGCACTCCTGTGACAGCGAACCTTGAGGTCTGCCATCGAAGTCTGGGCGGCAAGGTAGTTGTGCCGGATCGCGGCTAAGGGGCCACTTGTTGGCGTAGTTAATCAGAGGGGGCAACGCGGAGATGGTCCCAAGCTGAAGAACAACTTCGGCAAGATCGCCACCTGCTCCCCGCACCCACGGGGATGGTCCTCAGCGCACGATGCAGTTCACCGTGTCGGGAATCTGCTCCCTGCCCCCGCGGGGATGGTCCCATGCAGTTCAGCCAGGGGATTCCGATGAGGACCTGCTCCCCGCATCCGCGGGGATGGTGCAGCGGCTTGGGTAGGTGCCTCGCGCCCGCCCGCTGGCAGGACGAGACCCCGGGAGTCTGTCAGGACGTTCCAGGGTCTCTTTGTGCACTTCGTTGACCGACAGGCTCAACGAACAGCCGCGGTCGGTGTCACAGCCCATTCGATGCCGAGTTCGGTGAGGGCGACCCGCTGGGGCTCGGTGAGCTTGTCCCGGCGGCTCTTGGTGTTCGACACCCACACCCCGAGCCGGACGGTCAGCGGCTCGGTCTCGTCGACCGCGATCTGTTCGGTATGGCCCCTGGGAACGCGGTGGGTGCCTTCACGTGCGATGTATTGCGCCAGGGCTGCTACGCCTCGCTGGAACGCCTCGGGCAGCTTCCCGGGACCGCCTGCTCTTCTTGGCCGGGGCAGGGGAGGGCTGCTCAGCGGGCTTCACGCCCATCGCGGTCAGCCGCTCCTGCTGTTCGGTAGAGAGCTGCGCCCAATCGCGGGCGTGCCGCTCGATCCACCTCCCCAAAATCTTGCGCGAATTATCCGTCCATGGCGGCGAGGCCCCGTCGGCCGGCCGCCCGAGGATCGCGGACAGCCATGCCGCCGCAAGGGACTTGGCATGCGGTGATGGTCCGGCGGGGCGAACGGACGAACGCGACCTTCGCCGCGATACTGCTGTCATGCCCGACCTCTCCGCCGCTTCGGCCCGCGGCCACTCGCGGCTGCCTTTCCGGGTGCTCATGGTCTGCACAGGCAATCTGCACCGCTCGCCGCTGGCTGAGCGTCTGCTGACGGCCCGCTTGGGCTCGTCCCGGGAGATGTTCCGGGTGAGCAGCGCCGGCACAGTCGCCAGGGTGGGCACCCCCATGGACCCGGTGGCTGCGGCTCTCCTTGCCGGGCTGGGCGGGGACCCATGTGGTGCCGTTGCTCGCCGGCTGACAGTGGATCTGGTGGAGAACGCGGACCTCGTGCTGGGTGCTGCGACGGAGCACCGCGATGCGGCGGTGCGGCTGTCACCCGTGTGGGCGCTGAGGCGGGCGTTCACTTTGCGTGAGTTCGCCAGGCTGCTGCGGGCCGAGGACGCCGACGGGGTGGCCGGGCCCGCGGACCGGGCTGCCGAGCTGGTGCGCGGAGCCGGGGCCCGCAGGGGGGCGGAGAGCCGCGGTGAGGACGATGACGTGGCCGACCCGTACGGTGCACCGGAGCAGGTGGCGCGGTCGTGCGCGAGGCGGATCGCGGAGTCGGTTGAGCGGATCGCAGTGGCTGTGCTGGGCTGACCTCTACCGGCGCCCGTCAACTGCCGCACCGGGGGAAGGGCCTTACGGTGGACTGCAAGGGCCGCACCAGCGGCTGGCGCAGCACGACCGGCGACCGCGTGGCAGGAGGCTCGACCAGGTACAGCTTGAGCGTGTGGGCCGATTGCGCGGGCAGCTCCATGTCCAGGGTGAACACGGGATGCCCGCGCTCCGTGGCCGTGTTGAGCAGCGCGGTTTGGCCGTCCAGCGTAGCCCTGGTCAGGACCGCTCCCGTGCTCGCGAAGTACGAGACCAGCAGCCGGTTGTCCCCCGGCCTGGTGGCGTACGGCGGCTCGTCCACCCTCATGGTGACGTACGTGGGGAGACCGGAAGCCGGGGCCCGGTTGGTGAGCGTGGCCGTCACCGTGATCTCTCGCCCGTCCGGGCTGCACTGCCGCGGCTCCCAGACCAGCTTCCGGTCGAGGTAGTAGTCGAGTTTTGACCCGGCCGCGTTGTTGACGACCAGTCCTGCGAACGGTGCCGGGCCGTCCGGCAGGTCGCCCGCGAAGTGGTGCCGCTGGAGTTCCCGTTGCTCGGGCGGATGAGCGCTCCACACCGAGACTCGACCGTCGTTGAGCTCTTTGCGCAGAGCGGACAGCAAGACAGGCACCTGCCGGCCGTCGGCGGCAAGGAGCAGCTTCGCGGCAGTGGCACTGGCCACCTCGAGGAAGAAACCCTTGCGTTCTGTGGTGTCCGCGAAGGCCGCGTAGCTGGCGCGCTCGGTCAGATCCACCACGTTCCCGGCCGACACGGTGGTGCCGTTGGCCAACCGCGCCGGGCCGGTGACCGCGAGCAGCCCGGCCATCGCGCCAGGATCGAGGGCGATGACCCCGTCGACCTTCTTACCGCTGTGCCGCAACCAGGCGTCGGCCCAGATCTGCGCGGCGTATGGGAAGTGCGGACTGAGGTTGGCATTCACCCAGGTGGTGGTGGGCGCGTTCTGTGCGTACTCGGCGGCGTACTCCTCGCCGAGATCCACTGTTGCGCGGGCGTCGGCCATAACCGTGTCATTGCCGAAGTCCGTAAAACCCAGCTTCCCCTGAGAGGCCGTCAGGACGGCGAACGCGCCGGGCAGCCCTCCGGTACCCCGGGCCTCGGCCGTGTTCTGGAAGATCACCAGATAGCGCCGTTCGCCCTCCGCGCCCATCATCGCGGGAAGCACGCGCGCCGCCGCGGCGGCTTCGGCTGTGGCCGGCGCGAGCCGGTCGAGCTGACCGTTGAGCTGCGTAAGAGCCCGGTCCGCGGGCGGCAGCCAGGTGTTGCGCGGCAGCGTGGCCGACCGCTTACGCGTGTCGGACGCCATGCGCGCGGCGCGTTCCAGTTCGGGAGCCGCCCGGCGCAGCGCGGCGAGGTCGATGCGGCTGCCGCCCGCCCGCGCATCGGCGGTAAGGCCGTCCGCGAGGCGTACCAGCGGAGGAAGAACGTCCGCTGAGACGCGATGGCCGGCCCACGCTGCCCCGCGCACGGTACGCACAGGGTCGCCCAGGACGGGGATCTGCGCCGCCAGATACCAGGCCGGGCCGGTGGTGTAGAGGTGTGCCCGGGCGGCATGGGTGGCGGCGGAGCGTACTTCGGGCGCCAGCGAGCCGAGGCCCCGCGCCCCGGCCGCCGACGCGCTCGCCGTCTTGACGCTTTGCAACGCGGCCAGGCTGCGTTGGGCGGCCAGCAGCTCGTTGCGGGCCAGCACACCGGTGACCGCGACCCATGCGGCTCCGGCGAGCACCAGGCCCACAGCGCCCCACAGCAAAGGCCGGGCCCGGCGACGAAGGCGTCGCCGGGCCCGGCCGTCGCCGTCGGCCTGGTCGCGAAATCTGCGGCTGCGGGCCATCACCGTCGTGTGCTCCGCCTCATCCGCGCCGTCCGCGGCTGCCTCGGCGTCGGAGCACCAGCCTGCTGCCGCCGAGCGCCGTCAGTGCGGCGACTGTACCTGCCAGGGCCAGACGGCTGCCGGAACCCGGTTCCGACTGCGTGACCCGGTGGGCCACCGGATCCGCGTGGATCCTCGTCGCGGACACTCCCGTCGCGCTGCCCGCTTCCCCGGCACGATGGCCGAAGTGGCCGGGCCTATGATGCAGACGCCTGACAGTGACGGGGGCGGTCAGCACGGAGCTCTGGCCGCTCACGGAGAAGACGTAGCGGCCATGCGCGCTGCGAGGAATGATCACGCCTCCCCTCACTACGCCGCGCCGGTCAGCTGTGAACATGCCCAGCACGTAGCCCGACGGGTCGAGTCGTGCCGTAACCGGTTCGAACGGGCCGAATCCGGTTGCGACGAAAAACAGCCGACCACCGGCGAACACGAAGTTGGAGCTGATGACCAGAGAACTGACATGCGGCGGATAGGGGTGGGGGTGGGGGTGGGGGTGCGGGTGCGGATAGGGGTGCGGGTGCGGGTAGGGATAGGGGTCGGGGTAGGGGGGAGGGAAGGCGGTCGGTGCAGCCACCGCCTCGGAGGGGACGGCCTGCGCCGCCACCGCCCCAGTGGGGACAGCGAGTAGGGCGGCGACCAATGTAGCCACCGCTACGCGCCGAATCGAAGGTATAGGCATCGTGACCAGGCTCCCTCGACGGAGGTCAGGCCCAGCAGTCAGTGCTGCTGGGCAGGCAATCAGGACACGGGGATACATACGGAATCGCGGGCTGCGGGTAACACTTCGAACGGCATATTCCTCCGAAGGGCGGAACAGAACGCGCCCCCAGGGAAGGTGGTTGCGCGCTTCGGCCCCGCTCAGTAAGCGCCGTCTCCCCGCAGCACCGCCGCCGGGGTCCGGGCCAGGATGAGCAGGTCAAGCCGGAGCGACCACGTGTCGACGTACGTCAGGTCCAGACGCAGGCTCTCGTCCCAACTCAGGTCGGACCGACCGCTGATCTGCCACAGCCCGGTAAGGCCAGGACGGACCAGTAGCCTGTGGCGTGCCTCCCCGGTGAACGCCGAGTCCTCCAGCGGCAGTGGCCGCGGGCCGACTAGTGACATGTGGCCCATCAGCACGTTGAACAGCTGTGGCAGCTCGTCCAGTGAGAAGCGGCGAAGCCAGCGACCCGTGCTGGTGATACGCGGGTCCTCGCGGATCTTGAACAGGTGCCCGTCGGTCTCGTTGCTGGCGGACAATGCCTGGCGCTGCCGCTCGGAACCGACCCGCATGGTGCGCAGCTTCAGCACGAAAAATTCCCTGCCGTGCCGCCCCGTCCTGCGCTGCCGGAAGAGCACGGGGCCGCGGCTGTCGAGCCTGATGGCGACAATCGCGGCGAGCAGGACCGGGGCCAGCAGCACGATGAGGACCGCCGCCCCCATGACATCGACGACCCGCTTGACCGTTTCGGCGCCTGATCCGAGCATCCTGACCTCTCCCTACTGCCTAATGCCGAGCTGGGACATGAACCGCTCCGACGGCGGGTCCGCTTCATCCATTCGACGCTGCGGCCTCGCGCATTACCGACATTTGAATATAAACATGGCGTCAGTTCGAGTTCCTTCATTGACACTTCGGATCGGCCGGTAGGGGTGGGACGGGCCGCCCGGCGGCGAGAGGACTGGCATGCGTGCAGTAGTGACCGGCGGAGCCGGGTTCATCGGCTCCCACCTGTGCGAGCGATTGCTCGCCGAAGGCGGTGATGTGGTGTGTGTGGACAACTTCCTGACGTCCGGTCTGCACAACATCGAACAGTTGATGCAGCATCCGCGATTCCGGTTCAGCTACCGGGACGTCTGTCAGAGCCTGGACGTGGACGGCCAGGTGGACGCCGTATTCCACCTGGCCTCACCTGCTTCGCCCACGGATTATCTGAGGCTGCCCCTGGAGACCCTGCGCGTCGGGTCGGCAGGCACCTGGAACGCCCTGGACCTGGCGGCTTCGAAGAACGCCCGATTCCTGCTGACCTCAACCTCCGAGTCGTATGGCGACCCGCAGATCCACCCGCAGACCGAGGACTACTGGGGCAACGTCAACCCGGTGGGACCGCGCTCCGTCTACGACGAGGCCAAGCGATTCGGTGAGGCGCTGACCATGGCGTACCGCAGGAGCCGCGGGGTGGACGCCAAGGTCGTCAGAATCTTCAACACCTTCGGCCCCCGCATGCGCCCCGACGACGGCCGGGCCATCCCCACCTTCGTCCGCCAGGCGCTGGAGGGGGACCCCCTCACGGTCACCGGCGACGGCGCCCAGACCCGGTCCCTGTGCTACGTCGACGACCTGGTGAGCGGACTGGTCCAGATGATGGCCGGCGAGCACGGCGGCCCGGTCAACCTGGGCAACCCGCACGAGGTCTCCATGCTCGACCTCGCCCGGTGGATCATCGAGCTCACCGGCTCGTCCTCCGACATCCAGTTGGTGCCCCGACCGCAGGACGACCCCGAGAAACGCCGCCCGGACATCACGCTGGCCCGCGAAAAGCTGGGCTGGGAACCGAAGACCCCCGTCGAACTGGGACTGCGCGAGACCATCCTCTGCCTGAGCAACCGGCTGAGCCAGGACGCCCCAGCCGGGCAGCACGGCACCGCAATCCCCGTACCCGAACAGGGGCTCACCGCGGGAGTGCACTCATGACGGTCCTGGCATGCACCGCGTCCGACCACATCGGCGTTCCCGTCGTCGGCTGCCTCGGCGTACCCATCGCCGCCCACACCCGCGAGAGCGCCGCCCGCCACGTCATCCATCTGGCCCAGCACCACCGCAGCGCCCGCTCGATCGCCCCCGTTCGCGGCAGCGATGTACACCTGTGCAACGCCCACACGCTCGCCCTCGCCGACCGCGACCCGGAACTCCACGACATCCTGCGCCGCTCCGCACTCAACCTCCCCGACGGCCAACCCGTCGTCTGGGCCAACCAACTGCTACACCGAGGGACGCTCTTGCCCACCACCCGGGTGTACGGCCCCGACCTCTTCCTGGACGTATTCGCCCTCGGACGGGACGCCGGACTGCGGCACTACCTGCTCGGCTCCACCCCCGAGGTCCTGGACGCCCTGCAGCGTGAACTGCGCCGCCGCTTCCCCCTCGCGCGTATCGCCGGCGCCTGCTCCCCGCCCTTCCGCCCTCTGAGCCCCGGCGAGCTGCACGACCAGCAGCAGGACATACTCGCCTCCGGCGCCGACATCGTCTGGGTAGGCCTCGGCACCCCCAAACAGGACCTCCATGCGGCGGAACTCGCATCGTCCCTCCCGGTCGTATGCGCCGCCGTCGGCGCTGCCTTCGACTTCGTCGCCGGGCACAAGCCGCAGGCGCCCTCGTGGATGCAGCGCGGCGGCCTCGAATGGACCTTCCGGCTCGGCTCCGAGCCCCGCCGCCTGTGGCGCAGGTACCTGTTCGGCAACGCGCGGTTCCTGTGGGGCGTGGCCCGTCAGTCCATGGGGACGGCAGCGCGGCAGGCCGGGTCGCCCCTCCCCGCGGCTGCCCTCGCTGTGGAGAACACCTCATGACGGCCGTCCTCGCCCCAGATGACGGCAACGCCAGACTGAAGGGATTGGATACCATGCATGTCGGCGACGAGCGGACCGCCGGACAGCCAAGAAAGCCGGCAGCCCCCGAACGAGTCCGGGCGGCCGTACTTGGCCTGGGCTACGTGGGCCTGCCCGTGGTCCTGGCCGCAGTGGAAGCCGGTGTTGAGGTTGTCGGATTCGACGTGGACGCAGGCCGGATCGCGGTCCTGGAGATGGGCCGGAGCCCGGTCGACACTGTCACCGACGAATCCCTCGGCCGTGCCCTGGCGACCGGGCGGCTCTCGTTCACCAGCAACCCCGACGACCTGGCTGCGGCCACGACGTACGTGATCTGCGTCCCGACGCCGCTACTGGACAAACTGCCCGATCTGTCCATGGTGACCACCGCCGTCGGGTTCGTCGCGCGGTCCCTTAGCCCCGGCGAACTGGTGAGTCTGGAGTCGACGACCTACCCGGGCACCACCGAGGGGCTGGTGGCCGGCCAGATCGAACAGATCTCGTCCCTGGTGGCCGGCCGGGACTACAACCTCGTGTTCTCCCCGGAACGGATCGACCCGGGCAACCCGGAATTCGGACTGGGCAACACGCCCAAGATCGTCGGCGGAGTCACCAAGGAATGCACGGCAGCGGGGACCACCTTCTACCGCAGGCTGGTCGACCGCGTGGTCCCCGTCTCGTCCCCCAGGGAGGCCGAGACGGCCAAGCTGCTGGAGAACACCTTCCGGCACGTCAACATCGCACTCGCCAACGAGATGGCCGTCTTCTGCCGCGAACTCGGCATCGATCTGTACGAGGCGATCGGCGCCGCGGCCACGAAGCCCTTCGGGTTCATGCCCTTCTACCCCGGCCCAGGGGTCGGGGGCCACTGCATTCCTATCGACCCGGCGTACTTTTCCTGGCGAGTGCGCCAGCTCGGCCTCTCCTTCCGGTTCGTCGAGCTGGCGACGGAGATTAACGACCGCATGCCCGCGTACGTGGCCTCGCGGATCGCGGAGATGCTTAACGCGGTGCGGAAACCGGTCAACGGCGCCTCCATTGTGCTCGTGGGAGTGGCCTACAAACGCGAGATCGGCGATCTCCGGGAGTCGCCGGCCTTCTCCGTGGCGAAGCGGCTCATGCGCTCCGGCGCAGAGCTGAGCTGGCACGACCCCTATGTGTCCGAATTCGTCGTCGACGGCCGGCCCCTCCCCGAGGTCAAGTCACTCGGCCGGGACAGCCTCTCCGGCGTGGACCTGGCCGTCCTGCACACGGACCACTCATGCCTCGACTTGGACGAGCTGGTCCGCAACGCGCCCCTGGTGCTCGATACGCGCGGGGCGCTGAAAGAATGCGGTGATCACGTGGAGGGTCTGTGACGGAGACACTCCCGGCCCAGGGAGCGGTTGGGAAGAAGAGGTGCTGAAGCGGCGCCGCGGGAGCCCGGGTGCCAGTGCCGAACCGGATCTTGGCCGGCGGCTTCGCCCCGGGGCGGGGTGTCCGGGGTCGGTGCGCCGGTGAGTGCCTGACGTGCCGGCTGCACCGCCAGAAAGACACTGGGAAGGTGGTCGCACGGACTGGAACGACGCAGCCGCTCCCTGGGTCCTGCGGCCGGCCTTGTCCCGCTCCGCTGTTGCCTGCGAACGGGGGAATCTGCCCCCGGTTCGGAGCAAGAAACCGCACAAGACCGTGGAATGCCCCCTCCCTGCGGATATACGGCGCATGTACACGGTCGCGGTGCCGACTTCTGGCAGCCGACCTTCGCCACGCCCGGTCTGGTCTCCCGGCCGGGCAGCCGAGAGGACCTCCATGCACGCGGTAGCGATCAGTCCGACCCGGACTTCCTGTTCCTCTCCGGACTGGTGCTTCATGACGCAGCGGGTCCTGATTGCCGGCTGCCGCCACGTGCTGAACGCTATGCCTGCCTCATCGGCTGAGGCCCGCCCGGCACGCGTCGACGTAACGCTTCCCTCTTGCGGGCAGGCCGGCTCGTGACGACGGCTTACGCCAGCGGCCAGCAAGGCCGTCGGGGACCGGGTGCGGTGCAGGAACTGCGCATCGTGCTGGTCTCATACGCCTGCGACCCGAGCCGAGGCACCGAACCCGGCATGGGCTGGGCCTGGGCGGAAGCGCTCGCGGGACGTGGGCACACCGTGGAACTACTGACCCACCCCAACCGCGACAGCGTGCGGCACATCGCCCAGCGGATCGAAGAGCTCGGGCCGGTGGGGAAACGCGTCAGACCCCATCTCGTCCCGGGCCCTGCCGACCCCGGCTGGACCCGGTTGCTTCCCGGCGGGCTACGCGGCCAGGCTGAGGAGTTTCTGCGCTACGACGGCTGGCAGCGACGCGCCCTGGACCATGCACGCCGCCACGGCCTGGGCCGGGCGCACCTGGTGCACCACGTCTCCTACGGTTCGCTCGAGGGCGGCAGCGCGCTGCGTCACCTCGGGCCACCACTGGTGTTCGGTCCGGTCGGCGGTGGCCAGACAGCCCCGTACAGCCACCGCCGCCATATGGGCGCTGCATACCGACAGGAGGCGCTGCGGGAACTGCTGTGGGTGCGCGGGCTCAGCCACCGCTCCGCCTGCAGGGCGACCCTGCGTGAGGCCGCCGAGGTGCTGACCACCAACCGCGACACAGCACGGCTCGCGCACCGCCTCGGCCGCCCAGACGCCCGCATGATGCTGGCTGACGGCGTCCCGGACGGGCTGGTGCGCGAGCACCCGAGAGACGTCTCAGAGTCTGCCCACCCGCCGACGGTCCTGTGGGTCGGCAGGCTGGTCCCTCGCAAGGCCCCGGGACTGGCGCTGCAGACCTTCGCGCTTCTCCAGGCCGAGATTCCCGATGCCCGCCTGGTGGTGGTCGGTGACGGCCCTCTGCGTGCGGAACTGGAGACCCTTGCCCTGCGGCTGGACGTGGCCGCATCGGTCTCTTTCCAGGGCCAGCTGCCCTGGGGGCAAGTCCTGAAGACCTACGACGAAGCCGATCTGCTGCTCTTCACGAGCCTGCGCGACTCCTTCGGGGTGCAGTCGCTGGAGGCGTGGGCCCGAGGTCTGCCGGTGGTGCACCTCGACCACCAAGGCGTCGGGGACTTCTCCGCGCCCGGCGGAGCGGTCGCCGTACCGCTGGGTGATCCAGAAGATCTGCCGCAACGTCTCGCACACGCGCTGGGTTGTCTGCTCCCCGATGTGCGGGCGCGCAGTCGTATGAGTACTTCGGCGTTGGAGTGGGCGCGTCAGCACACCTGGACAGTCAAATCGGAGCTCGTCGAACAGCTCTACTACTCCGTCGTGGCCGGCCGTGCCTGAAAGCACACCCGGTGCAGGGATCCCACCCGCATTTCGTCCGGGAAACCAGAAAGCGATGGAACATGTCGATCGTGGCAAAGGCATGGTGGGCGACCGGTCACACGGGCCGGCATGCGTTTCTGGTGCCCACCCGATTGGCGGGGCAACGCCAAGCTCACGGCAAAAGCGGCCAGCTGGACCGGGACAGCCTTGCCGGCGTCGACCTTGCCATCCTGCACACGGACCACTCACGCCTCGACCTGGGCGGCCTGGTCCGCCACGCTCCCCTGACGCTCGACACGCTCGACACGCTCGACACGCTCGACACGCTCGACACGCTCGACACGCTCGACACGCGCGGGTCGCTGAGGGACCGCAGAGACCACGTGGAGGGGTTGTAGACGGCCTCGCGGCCGACGGGAACCTCTCGGCGCACTCCGGGAAGTGCGGGGACAGACACGCAGTACCGCGAAACTCCTGTTCGGCGGCAGCACATCTCCATGGCCGCCGCCGATGCGCTCGCCCGGCCCGGCCGCCTCAGCCGAATGCGTGAAGCCCCAGCGATCCCGCCACCGAGTGACCACTGGACGCAGGACCCCGCGCATAGGGTCCCTGTCATGACGGCCACTCCAGCCAAGCCCTCCATGGCGCAGTTGCAGGAACGCGAACACGATGTCGGCCACGACTACGCCAAGGGTTCACCGCACATCCGCCACAGCAGCGTCCGGGAGAGGGTGATTAGCGGCGTACACGATCTCGTGGGCGACGTCATCGACCGGAACGGTGCGTGCCGGGTGCTGGAACTCGGCGCTGGGCACGGCACCTTCACCGATCACTTGGTGGCGGCCGGTGCCGAGGTCGAAGTGACGGAGATGAGCGCGCCCAGCGTGGAGGTAATTCGGCACCGGTTCCGGCACAACCCGAAGGTCACCGTGGTCCACGACCGCGGTGGGGAAGCGGCGCTTGGCGGGGGACCAATCGGCGCCGCTGTGTGCATTTCCGTACTCCATCACATCCCGGACTACCTGGAGACAGTCAAGCGGCTGGTCGAGCGCATCGTCCCGGGAGGCGCGTTCCTCAGCGTCCAGGATCCGCTCTGGTATCCACGCAGGTCGCGGATCTCCATGGGTTTGGACCGCAATGCCTATCTGCTCTGGCGACTTGGCCAGGGTGAACTCCGCCGCGGCCTGGCCACCCGGTTGCGTCGGCTGCGCGGGGTCTACGATGAGACCAACGAGGCCGACATGGTCGAGTACCACGTGGTACGTGAGGGCGTGGACGAGCAGGCGTTGTACGCGCTGCTCGCGCCGGAATTCGAATGGGTGGAGCTGCAACGCTACTGGTCCACCCAATCCGGACTGCTGCAATCGGTTGGGGAACGCCTCGGCCCACCGACTACCTTCGGCATCGTGGCCCGGAACCGTCGCTGACGCTCCACCCTCCCGCTGTGGGGCGTTCGCCGCAGGACAGCATGCCGGTCACAGCCTGGAGCATGCGGAGAGTTCCTTGCGGGGCGTATGCCGGACAGCCTGCGTCGAGCCGCTTCGGGCTGCCGCAGATGAGCCGGTGGGCGGCACCGTCCACACCTGCTTCTCCCCTCGAGGGCGGGTCGGGGCCGATATGCGGTCGAAATAGCTACCATGACAACATGCCTGACATTTCTGTCGAATCGGACTCCCGTGGCCGCCGACTGCACGTGGCTCTCGTCCACAGCGTCTACGGGTCCGAGAGCCCTAGCGGGGAGAACCAGGCAGTCCTCGATCAAGCCCAAGCGCTGCGCTGCGCAGGACATCTGGTCTCCACGGTGGCTGCCCACACGGACGAACTGCAGACCACGACTCTCTACAAGCTGAGGGCAGGCCTGACGGTGGCCACGGGCCTGGGCCGCACCCCTTTGGCCCAGTTGGCCCGTCTCTGCCCGGACGTGGTCCACGTGCACAACCTCTTCCCCAACTTCGGGCGCTCCTGGGTATCGAAGTGGAACGGAGCGATCGTCGCCACCCTGCACAACTACCGGCCGTTGTGCGCCGTCGGCACGCTGCACCGTGACGGCGCCCTGTGTACGCGGTGCCCGGACGGGGAACGGTGGTCCGGACTGAAGCTGGGATGCTATCGCGGCTCGCGCGCCGCGACTCTGCCCCTGTCGTGGGCGAATCGACGCGGTGTGTCAGCCGATCCGCTGCTGCGCCGTGCCGACCGCGTGGTGGTCCTCTCCGAACGCAGCCGGGATCTCTATGTGCGGTTCGGTTTGCCCGAGTCGCGGCTCTCCCTGGTGCCCAACTTCGTCAGTCTCCGGGATCCCTGTGGTCCTGCGGAGTCCGCGGCGGACGAGCCGGACGACACCCGCTGCCGATGGCTGTTCGTGGGGCGGCTGAGCGAGGAGAAGGGCATTCTGCAACTTCTGAGGAACTGGCCGGCGGGAGAGCCGCTCGACGTGATCGGGTCCGGGCCGCTGGACTCGGCCTGCCGCGCTGTTGCCCCCAGGGGCGTACGACTGCTCGGCGCACTTCCGCACCAGGGGCTCACGGCCAGGATGCCTCGGTACACGGGTCTGGTACTCCCCAGTGTCTGTCCCGAAAGCGCAATGCCCCTGGTCTGCCAGGAGGCGTTGGCCGCTGGCCTTCCGGTACTCGCACGGGCTGGATCCGCGGCAGCGGACAGCGTGTGCCGGGACGGCACTGGCGCTGTGTACCGCGGTGACGACGACCTGCCGGGTGCTCTCGCCACGGCGCGTGAGCGCTTTCCTTTACTGCGTGAGCATTGTCGACACGTCCACGCCGCGCGCTTCACCGCAAAATCCTGGATAAGGGCGATGGACGCCGTCTACAGGGAGGCCGTACGGTCCTGGGCGAGTTCGTGGACGCCCGACTCCGCGGAGCCAGCATGCTGACAACGCGTGGCGGCCCCCCGCAGCACAGTGTCGCGAGGCTGCGTGTCGTGCGCATCGAACAGGACGCCGCCGCTGCCGTCCGCACGGAACCGATCGGCCGGGGTCGCCCTGGGTCGCGGATGCGGGAGGCACGATGACGTCACGCCGGGTCCTCATCGTGCAGCCGTACATCCCGCACTATCGAGTGCCGTTCTTCCGGCGTCTCGCCGTCGACCTGCACGATCACGGCATCGCACTCTCGATTGCGTATGGCCGACCGACGGGGTTGCAAGTACTGCGCGGTGATATCGGTGCGCTGCCAGGCGCCGTGGCCTTGCCCCAGTACACGTTTCGCCTTGGCAGCCGCACCCTGCAGTGGCGGCGGTTGGGTGACCTTGCTCGCCACTGCGACGCAGTGGTACTGGAGCAGGCACTGCACAACCTCGAGGCGTACCCGCTGCTGACAGGGGCCCGACTGCGCGGCGGTCCAGCCGTCTGCCTGTGGGGTCACGGCCGCACGTACGGCCACCGCCCCACCGCGGCGGTACGTGCCGCAAAGGACGCACTCACGCGCCGCGCCGACTGGTTCTTTGCATACACGCAAGCCGGGGCCCGGCATGTCACGCGGGCGGGGCTGTCCGCCGATCGAGTCACGGTGGTGTGCAATTCCGTCGACACTGCGGCGATCGGTGCCGCCCTCGCTCGGATCACGCCAGGGCACGTGTCGGACTTCCGCGCCCGCCATGGTCTCACCGCAGGCCGTACCGCTTACTTCCTCGGCGGCTTGGACGCGCCCAAGCGAATTCCGTTCCTGGTGACGGCAGCCGAGTTGACTGCCCGTCGGCTACCGGGATTCCGGCTGCTTGTGGCGGGAGACGGCGGGCACCGGTCATTCGTCGAGCAGGCGGCCGCTAGACCCGGCTCGGCAGTGGTCTTCCTCGGTCCAGTTCCGCACGCGGAGGGTAAAGCTCTGCTCGGTGCCGTGTGCGATGTGCTGCTCATGCCCGGGGCGGTGGGCCTGACTGCGGTGGACTCCCTGGCGCTGTCAACGCCGATGATCACCACGCCCGGTGCGGCGCATGGCCCCGAATTCGATTACCTAGCACACGGTCGGAACGCACTCGTCGTCCCGGGCGGGGAAGCCGAGTTCGCCGACGCGGTAGTGTCGCTGCTCGCCGACCCGGGTCGACTCTCTGCGCTGCGCAGCGCCGGCCAGGAGGACGTGACGCGCTACTCCAGAGAAGCCATGAGCGCCCGCTTCACGGATGGACTGGTCCGAGTGCTCAGTACTCGGTGCTGACGGTGCCGCAATCGCTCATTCGGCCATTGCACCGTCGTCTGGAGAAATCCCCGGCCGGGCGGCTGCGTTCCCGAGGGAGAATAGGCCGAGAGCCCCTCAACACGCTGCTGTCGTACGCGCAAGCTGTTTGTGTTTTGCGTTCTGTAATCTGTCAACATGTCAGATCTGGGCCAAGTGCATTTCTCGGCGCGGCGTCAGCGGCCCCGCCTTCCATTGATCGTCACAGCGACCTTCTGGATGCTCATCGGTGGAGGCCTCGTAGGCGTAGGTTTGAACGCTCCAGTGACAGTCCTGATGTTTCTCACTGCCATGTTCGCCCTGCCGTGCGCCACGCTCCACAGGCCCGGACCGAGTGTCGACTGGCTGGAACCACTCAATCCGAGGCGTGCCCGAGTGCCTCTGTCACTGCGAGTCCTGGCCCTGTGCGTGTTAGCCTCCGCGATCCAGCAGCACACCCGAAGCGGCGCACAGGTCTGCCTGGTGCTTCTGTCGTTCGTTGCCCTGATGGCGCTCGCCGCTGTGTGGGCCACGGCAGGGTCTCCGTTGCTGCTCCTCCGGTGTGTGCGGGCGGCAGCCGTCGTTGGGGCTGTCAGTTACTTGGCGACTGTCGCTCTGTACGGACCCGGCAGCAGCGGGTTCTACGCGGCCCGCGCCTATGGTGATTTTGTGTGGATCGGCATGGCCGTGGCTGTACCGCTCGCCAATCGGAATCGCAGGGGCTACGTCATCCCCGTGTTGCTGTTCGCCGCCAGCCTGCTCAGCCTATCCCGTACCGCCACGGCGGCGTGCGCCTTGCAGTTGATCGCGCTGGCTGCCAGAAACCGCACCCGCGGTGAACTCGGAAAGCTCATCCTGTTCGCCGCAGTGACGATCTGCGGGGCCTTCTTGCTGTTCACTCGTTTCCAGCCACTACGGAATCGGTTCATTGACAACGACGGCAGCGGATTGGCGGTCGGTACCTCCGGTCGGTCACGGCTGTGGTCGATTACCTGGAATTCGATCCGGGATTCGCCCTGGACGGGCCACGGCATCGGTAGCGCCGAGCGTCTGATCTCTGCAACCCTGGGGCCGAACCGCGTCACCCACCCCCTCAACGAGTACCTGCGACTCTGGCACGACCTCGGGATTATCGGTCTGGCCTTGTGGGCGTCGGCCATTCTCATCCTTGGTCACGGCGCTTACCGTGCCTGGCGGACAGCTACGAACGATGCTGACCGGGCTGTCCATCAGGCGGCCCTGCTGGCCATTATCGGATTGAGTATCGATGCGATTACCTCCAACCCGCTAATCTACATCTACGTGATGGCACCTGTCGCGGTGATCGTTGGCACCAGCATCGGCCGCGCGAACGCAGTTGACAGGGACGACTCGTCCCTTGACGAGTTCCCGTGCAGGAAGCACCGGGAGTTCCATCCCGGAGGAATGCGGTAGACCAGTGACGCCAGAATGAGAGTGTGCCGCGTGGCGCGCTCGGCTTCTCCTACGAGGTCCCAGAGGGCGTTTGAGGTCTGCCGTGTCGGCTGTTCGGGCAGCGGCATTGCTCGATCGCAAGGTGTACGGTTTGCGGGTCTCGCGCGTGACAAGACGTCATGGGCGGCTTGAAAGTGAGTGAAGTAAGTGGTTCCGAACAGCAGAGCAGGCGCGGCACCGTTGATCACGTGGCTGTCGAGACCATGTAGTGCTGGACGATGACGGGGTGCTGGACGGAGTTCTTGGTCTTCCGTCTGCAAGCTTGCTAGAACCCGCCGGAGTGAGGCCAGGCGACGGGTCCGGCCGGAAGTCATCGCCTCCCGATGACTCAGCGGCGCTGCGGCTGGGGTAACAGAAACCGGCGCGTGCGCAGGCGGCATAGTCACTCGATGCGGCGCGGAGACATCTCGCCACCGCCGGTCACCGGCCGTACAACGAGGTGTGTGAAGTGTCAGGTGCGAAAGAGGGACTTGCGGAGACTGGGGAGGAAGACGGCGAGGGTGAATGCGACCACCGAGCCGATGACGGGGCCCGGCGCACCGATGAGACGCGCAAGCGGGATGGAGAGGGCTAGATTCACGACAGCCATCAGGCAAACCCTGACCGCCTGGAAGCGCAGGCCCGCCGGGTCGGTCAACCACATGCTCACCGGGTAATAGGCAGCCTGGACAAACATCAGAATTGCGAATGCCGCCATGAGACCGGTGCTCGCATGGATCCGGTCGTGCATTATCCATGAACTCGTCGTAGGTCCAAGCACAATGAGTCCCAGTCCGATGATCAGGCCGCCGACTGCGAAGTACACGGTCAGTCTCACAAGGTCACGGCGGGAGGGCTGTTCCAGGGATGCACGCTGCTGGGCGAAGAGGGTCCACAACGGCAGACCCGCGACGCCGACCAAGCTGGCGGCCGGAGCAAACAGCTGCGCCCCGGAGGAGTAGGCGGCGACAGTGGCTGAGTCGGACACATGGCTGAGCACCAGACGATCGGTCGAGTAGGCGCAGACCGATCCGGCGTTGATGACGGCCATCGGCACCGCGAGGTGGCGGATGCGCGTGCCGGCTCGACGTGATCTGACGCTGCCCACAACCAAGTTCAGCAACGGCATGCTGAGAATACGTCCAGCCCACCACAGGCACACGATGCCCACCGAACACTGCGCCAGAAAGCCTGAGGCGACAAAGGCGACGATCGAGGCGTGCGCGGCAGCGGCTCCCATAACAAGAGCGAGTGTGAACGCACTGCCCGCTGCCTGCACCAGTACGCCCAGGTGAGTGCGGTTCAGTGCAGTCAGAAGGGACCGGCCGAGGGTCAGGGGTAGGCAACAGCCGAAGAGTACGAAGGCAACGGCGACGGAGGCTTCGGTGCCCGGCGCTGCGGCACGGCCGAGCAGTGGAGTCCATGCGTCGAAGAGGGCGGGCACAATACCGAAGGCGGCAACGAAGCCCCCCGCGTACATCAAAGTACGTGCGGCAGAAGTGACCGTACGACGCAGGAGTTCTTGCTCTCCACCATTGCAACGCGCCACCGCTTCCACGATGGCCGCCCCAGCTCCGAAGTCACCTACGGGCAGCAGTGCAGGCAGCGTTGCGGCCAGACTGAAGAGCGCATAACCGGAAACCCCGAAGGAGTCGACCACGGTTCGTGCCGATACCAGCGTGGCGATGGCCGCGATGGGCAGAGTCACCATCTTGGCGCCCGCTGAGCGGGCAACCGCCGACAGGTGGGGTGCTGTTCTCCGCTTTGTGGATTGTGTGGGTTGATCATCCCGCCCGGACGTGACATCCAGATTGCCCACAACGCGGCCGGCTCGCTGCAGCGGCGATTCCGGATGGTCATCGGCCGAATCTTCGGATGGCGTGTATGCCGTCATCGCCGGGCCGGATGCACGAGGCGGGGGTGAGTAAGCATGAGTCCTCGCTTGGTCATCTGACAATGAACAGGGCAAATATACGGTGAGGCTTGGTAGTTTATCGGCGCAGCCGCGCGGGAAACTGGAGTTCAACAGCCGTGTTTGTCACAGTATCGGAGAGTCCTTACGTGGGAAATGCCGCCACTGACCCATGTGGCCGTCAACTGGCCGGACTTCGAGTTTCCGTGCCCCCTCCCGACGGGCGCCCGCTGCACTATGTGGTGAGAGACCTGGTCGCCGAGTTGAGCCGCCAAGGTGCTGTGCCGCAAACGGCAGCGGTGGGCCCGGCGATCGGTCGGGTCCTCGGCAAGGCCCGCCTTGCCCTCCCGTCCCGGTTGCGCTGCCGCAGGGGGCCGCTCTTGGTCCCGCTGATAGGGGCCCGGTTCGGCGAACTTTATGCGGCTGCGCTGAAGGGAGACGTGGTTCCCTTCTTCTGGGACGTCTGGGAACCGCAGTGGGAGCTGTTCGTCCGGCGGTTGCGGCCACTACGGCCACCGGTTGTATTCGTTACTGCCGCCCAGGCGGCCCGATTCCTTGCGGGCGAGCTACCGAAAACCAGAGTCGTCCACCTTCCTGAAGCCACGAGGATGTCCTGGTACAGCCCTCAGCGCCCGTTGGCGTCAAGGACGATCGGCATCCTGGAAATGGGACGGCGGTACGAGGCATGGCACGACGCGGTAAGGCAACCCCTTCGCTCGCACTCGAATCGGCGCCATGTCTACACACATCGGCGCGGCCAGTTGTTGTTTCCTGATGAGCGCGCCCTTCATAGAGGCCTTGCTGACACAACGGTCTCGGTGTGCTTTCCCTCGTCGCTCACGCATCCCCGCCGCTCGGGGAGCGTCGAGACCATGACCCATCGCTACCTGGAGAGTATCGGCTCGGGATGCATCGTCCTGGGGCACGCTCCCGTGGAGCTCGTGGAGCTCATGGGATTCAATCCTGTCGTCGAGGTCGACTGGAGCGCTCCCGCTGACCAGGCATTGGAAATTCTTGCAGATTCACAGAAGTGGCAGCCGCACGTGGACAGAGCCCTGCAGCGGCTGTCGGAGGTCGGCGACTGGGGCGTACGGGTCGGTACAATCCGAGCGACGCTTGAGGAGACCGGACTCCTGTCATCCTCTTTGAGGTGAGTATTGAGCACGCAGAGAAATCGTGACTGTTTTGGACGACCCACGGGCTGCGGTGATGCCGTGACGACGGGTTCCGGTGGTCGGGTAGGTAGATCTTGTGATCTCCCATCAGCCGCCGCAGCCCTCGTAAGAGGAGCTCGCCGGGTTGGTCAGGGAACTGAAGCTTCTGGTCTCCGCGCAGGCGGCGATGATTGCTGAGCAGATCGAGCGGATCGCGGAGTTGGAGGGCCAGGTCGGATCCGACTTGCGCAACTTTTCCAAGCCTCCGTCCAGTGACGGGCTGCGTAAGAAGCCCGCGCCGAAGTCGCTTCGGCAGCGCACCGGGCGCAAGCCGGCCGGGCGAGGGGAGATCCGGGTGGCCGACTGGAGCAGGTCGCCAACCCGGACGCGATAGTCGATCACCATCCGGATCCGCTCGTACATCTCCACCGTGCGCAAACACGGGATCAACCCCCTCACCGCCCTACGCGACCTCTTCGCCGGACGGCCATGGATGCTGCCCGCAGCTAGCTGAAAGTCCTGAATAGTTGCGAGAAATCAAGGTGAGATGTCACCGGACCGCTCAGTCGGAGCGAAGATGATATTCTCGTACTCGTACTCGTACTCGTTTCGCAATTGGTGGGGGAGTGCGCAGCCCTTGCGCAGTTCGAATTCACTGTAGTCGAAGGAGAGGATTTTTCGACTAGGTCACGGCTGTTCGGAGCATCCGGGGCTCCCATGTCTTCCACCTCAAGCGAAATGATCGGCCGCGATCCGCTCAGCAATTGCTCCATACCACGCAGTACATGCATCTCAGCGCTCTCCACGTCGATTTTCACGACGTCAGGAACGCATCCGTGGTCGCGTACATAATCGTCGAGACGTACGGCCTGAACGGCACAGGTGCGTTCGCTGATCCGGTTCCTGACTTCATCGGGAAGTCTGGCCTGAAAGACGGAGTTGAAGGCGCTGAATCCCGGCCCGTAATCGTGCAGCGAGATCGTCGAAGGTTCTGACCAGCCAGCAGCATTCATCGGTGTGACATTTTTCCGGGTTCGGGAGTTGGCCGCGAGCACAGCGAACGTTGACGGAGTCGGCTCGAAGGCGATGACCTGGCCGGCGGCACCGACTGCCTGGCTGGCCAGTATGCTGAAGTAGCCCACATGCGCCCCACCTCGATGGAAGTCATTCCGTTTCGCAGGAATCGGAGGTAGAACGCGCTCAGATCGTACTCGAAGAAACCGTTCCAACGCAACGATACGGACACATCGTCGGGCAAAGTGACTGTGATGTACTGCCCCCAGGGTGGGCGTGCTTTTACGTGCACGCTGTGTCCGAGCTCCTTCCACTTGCGAAGTCGAACCGGTGTGGGGTACGCGAGGCGGAGAGGGTGGCGCAGCATCCGGTGGCGAAATCTTGTCCGGCTTGCGCGGTACTGCCGGTCAAGCTCCCTGCAGTGCGCAAGGGATGCACATTACTCGACACGACGACGTGGATCGGTGCTCTCGCGCGTGGACATGTCGTTTGAACCGCGCGTTTCATCGGCGCAGGCACGGGCCAGGCGACGTCGCGATCCCGGCGCCGCTCGGTCCACCGCAAGAGGCTCGGTTGTCAGCTCTCGTCCGCGGCTGCACGTCGATTCCGCCAGCCAACCGCCCGCGAAGGCGAAGTCCATGAGTCCGCGGACACAATCAGGTGAGTTTCGCCGGACCGCGCCCCACAGCAGCCGTGCCAGTCCCCGCGCGATTCGCCCGGCCCGGCGATGCATTCGGCGGGCAAACAGCGCAGGGCCCAGCGTGCGTTCCAGCCGGGCGACGGCACGACCCGCGCGATAGGCCCGGCGCAGCGTCCATGACAGGGTCAGTCTTTCCGGGTCGGGAATTTCCTGCGCGACAGCGGCGCCTGCCCAGACCAGCGTCGCCCCGCGCTGCGCTAGTTCGGTGAAGAAGACCGTATCCTCACCGCCGACTCGGTCGAAAGCCGGTCGAAAGCGAACACCCAGACGTTGGATGGTGGCCATGCGGATCAAGGTGTTACCTGAGTTGGCTGGACCATGCAGCGGCCCGTCAGGCTGAGATCGCATTGGACGCAGCACCGCGCCACCATCCAGCCACCGAGGGGCGGCCGGAGGTAGGCGGACGGGGACTGGGCCAACGACGACATCGGCCGAAGACTTCTCGGCACTGTTCACCAGGGTTTCGAGCCATCCGTAGCACGGGCGCTCGTCGTCGTCGATGAAGACCAGTGCGTCGTAATGCGCTGCCAGGTCCAGCGCGGCATTGCGGACCTGGGCGAACCCACGATCGCTGACCTGCTGGCACGTCACACCGTTGCGGGCCACGGCCGCGCGAACCCACTCCGAGCCGCCCCCGGAATTGTCGAGCAGCAGGACCGATACCGTGCGCCCTCCCCGTTCAGCCGCCCGGGACTGCACATAAAGTTCTTCAAGGAGGGGGAGCAACGGGCGCGCACCCGTCGTCGGCACGGCAATGAGAACGGTCTTCAGCTTGTCGATCACAGACCCTCCACAGGCGCTTTCTCGGGGTTGTCATCGGCCCGGTACCACCGCAGCAGCGCCGGTTGAACTACACGTGCAATCCAGATGGTGACGCCCATGGGCTTATTCACGGAAACACACCACGTCGCACTGGTACATCCGACTGATGCGAGGGTCGGTGAATCCGGGCACGACATACATCAATGAGAAACCGAAGCCCTCCAGCATGTCCAGGGCCTCCCTATACAGCATCCCGCCTTCGTAAAGCGGCGAAAAGGTGACCTCCATCTGCACGCCGATGCACCGCGAGATCCTCTCGCCTGCGCCCAGCAGCACATTCTTCTCCGCACCCTGTACGTCGACTTTCAGGAAGACCCGCTCCGCTTCCCGTACGAGATCCGGCCACAGCACGGCAAGACGGCGCTGCTGCACGCTCTCGATACCGACATACCGGGAGTCAGGAGCAGCATCTGCGTGCCGGGACAGCATCTGCAGTACGGAACTGCTCGCTCCCGCGTTTCCTGCCACGTGGATGTCCACGGTGCCCTCGATATCTCCGATTGCAAAGGGCCTGACCGTCCACAACTGGTCTTTTGCCGAATTTGCCCTGAGACGTCGGAACGGCTCTCCCAGCGGTTCGAACGACACGATGCGTCCGCGATAGCCGCTGCGGCGCAGGCCCGTGGCGTAACGGCCGTCGTTCGCCCCGACGTCGAGGACTACATCCACGCGGTGATGCGCCAGCAGCTGGTTGGCTTGGTGTTCCAGGTTGGCCTCGGGATAGCGGGTCACATCCACTCCGAGACGCTGCCCGAGACGCCTGATTCCGTGAAGGATGGTCATCCGCATATAATATCGGCATTCCGTTTCATGTCGGATGCTGTGCTCCGTGTCGCCTACATACGTGTGGGTGCCGGGGTGTGCGCCGTGCCGACCATGCGGTCGCTGCATCCGGCATCCAGCCTCACCGCGTGGCGAGGGCCGGGAGGCCGGGAGATGGCACCGTCTCCTTTGGCTCGGCGGCCTGCAGCGGAGCACTCAGTTCGGCGTCGACCATCAGACTGGCGAGCTCCGGCGCGCGCACCGTGGGCCGCCATCCGAGAACCTTTTCGGCCTTGGAGGCGTCACCGACCAGGTCGTCGACCTCGGTCGGGCGCAGGTAGCGGTCGTCGAAGCGAACGTGTTCGCGCCAGTCGAGCCCCGCGTGGGCGAAGCACACCTCAACGAAGTCCTGCACGCTGTAGCTGGTGCCGGTGGCGATGACGAAGTCGTCCGGCTCGTCCTGCTGCAGCATTCGCCACATAGCCTCGACGTACTCCGGCGCGTAGCCCCAGTCGCGGCGGGCGTCGAGGTTGCCCAGGTACAGCTCGTCCTGAAGACCGGCTTTGATGCGGGCGGCAGCAATGGCAACCTTGCGGGTGACGAAGGTGGGTCCACGGCGCGGTGACTCGTGGTTGAACAGGATGCCGTTGACGGCGTAGATGCCGTATGCCTCACGGTAGTTCCGGGTGACCCAGTAGGCGTACACCTTGGCCACCCCGTAGGGCGAGCGGGGATGGAAGGCGGTGCCCTCGTGCTGGGGTGGCGGCGTCGCGCCGAACATCTCGGAGCTGGAGGCCTGGTAGAAGCGGCAGGGGAGGTTGATCGCCCGGATGGCTTCAAGCAGGCGTGTGGTGCTCAGCCCGGTGGTGTTGCCGGTGAATTCGGGCTCGTCGAAGGAGACCCGGACGTGTGACTGGGCGGCGAGGTGATAGACCTCGTCGGGCCGTACTTGCTCCAGTAGACCGGCGATCCGGGTGCCGTCCGTGAGGTCACCGTAGTGGAGGAACAGGCGGGCTTCGGGGTCGTGCGGGTCGCGGTAGAGGTGATCGATGCGGTGCGTGTTGAAGGTGGAGGCGCGGCGGACGATCCCGTGCACCTGGTAACCCTTCTGCAGCAGTAGCTCCGCGAGGTAGGAACCGTCCTGGCCGGTGATGCCGGTGATGAGCGCCGTCTTGGCTGTCACACGCACTCCCTGCTGGTGGACTGTCAGGTGGGGCTCCGTCAGGGTACGGACACGGCAACCCCAAAACGGGAATTAGGGTCATGTGTCGCATTTGTCTGTTTTGGGTCATAAGGTGATGCTTCGTACTCACTGGCTCCGACCGGGGACGGATATCTTGGATCTACGCGACTACCTACGGGTCCTCTCTCGCCGCTGGCGCATCATCGCCGCGCTGACCCTGCTGGGCACGGGACTCGGCGTACTGGCCACCTATGCGGCCACGCCGGAGTACCGGGCCACCACCACGCTCTTCGTCTCCATGCAGGACGGGGTCGACACGGCCCAGCTGAACCAGGGGAACGTCTTCACCCAGGCGCGGGTGCAGTCCTACGCGAAGATGGCCGGCAGCCCCCTGGTGACCCGGCCCGTCATCAGGTCGCTGAAACTCGGCATGACGCCGGACCAACTGGCCAGCAAGATCTCCGCATCCGCGCAGCCCGACACGGTGCTGCTCCGGATCACTGTCACCGACACCAAGCCGAGCCGGGCGGCACTGATCAGCAACACCGTCGCCGAGCGCTTCGCCGACATGGTCAGCGGGCTGGAGCGGCCGGCCAACGCGAATTACTCCCCGGTCAGACTGAGCGTCACGGAGCCCGCCTCCACGCCCACCGCACCCTTCTCCCCGCGTCCTGTCGTGAATCTCGCGCTCGGTCTGCTGTGCGGGCTGGCGCTCGGGGCCGGTTGCGCGGTCCTGCGCGAGTCGCTGGACACCTCGGTACGCAGCCGTCAGGCTCTGGCCGACTTGATGGCCAAGGCCGGCGGGCCTCCCGTACTCGGGAGCGTCGTGCACGACTCGCGCAACGCCCGGCATCTGGTGGCCACGCGCGATGACATGCATGGTCTGCGTGCCGAGGGCTTCCGGCAGTTGCGTACCAACCTTCGGTTCGTGGACGTTGACCGGGCGCCCAAGGTGATCGCGGTGACCAGTGCGCTCCCCGGGGAGGGTAAGACCAGTGTCGCGGTCAACCTGGCCGCCGCGATGGCAGAGGCCGGTGCCAAGGTGTGCCTGGTCGAGACCGACCTGCGCCGCCCCACTGTGGCCCGGGGTCTCGGTCTCGTCGGAGATGCCGGGCTGACGTCCTGTTTGATCGGCCAGGCACATGTGCAGCAGGTGCTGCAGTCCGCCGGCACGTTCTCAGTGCTGACCAGCGGGGCGGTGCCGCCCAATCCGGCTGAACTGCTGGGCAGCGAGCAGTTCCGCACCGTGCTGGCCACCCTTTCGGAGGAGTTCGACCACATCGTGATCGACACGTCCCCGGTGCTCCCTGTCGCGGACACCGCGGCGATGGCCCCGGTGGTGGACGGTTACGTGTTGGTGGTGCGCGCTGCCCGCACCAGCCGTACACAGGTCGCCGCTGCTCTGGACACTCTTCGGCGTGGTGGTACTCCCGTACTGGGCACGATCTTCAACATGGCGCCGCAGAAGGGCGAGGAAGGGGCCTACGGCTACGCGTACACCTACCGGCCGCAGCAGCGCCATACGACCGGCGCGTTCTCCCGGCTGCTGCGCAATGACGGGCGCGCGACGCCGGCCGAACCCCCGGCGCTTCACGGTGCGTCATCGGCGATGCGGCCGACGGGAATGGAAGCCCCTCGCAACGGCAAGCCCAGCCACTCCGAGTGGTGAACCCATGAGTGATCCTCGAAGGGCGGTGGGCGCGGCAGCCGAGCAGGTCTGGCTGCCGCCCCGCGCCCGCATTTTCGTGGCGGGCCACCGTGGTCTGGTCGGGTCGGCGGTCACCCGCCGGCTCACCGCCGACGGTCATGAGGTGATCACTCGTGGCCGCGACGAACTCGATCTGCGCGACGCCGCGCGGACCGCGAGATTCCTGGCGGACGTCCGCCCGGACGCAGTGGTGCTGGCCGCCGCGAAGGTCGGCGGCATCTTGGCCAACAGCACCTTCCCGGTACCGTTCCTCGAGGACAATCTGCGCATCCAGCTGAGCGTGATCGCGGGTTCGTACGCGGCCGGGGTCGGCCGGCTGCTCTTCCTCGGGTCGTCGTGCATCTACCCGAAGCTCGCCGCCCAGCCGATCCGCGAGGAAGCGCTGCTCACCGGCCCGCTGGAGCTGACCAACGAACCGTACGCGCTCGCCAAGATCGCCGGGATCGTCCAGATCCAGTCCTACCGGCGGCAGTACGGCGCCTCGTACATCTCCGCCATGCCGACCAACCTCTACGGCCCGGGCGACAACTTCGACCTCCAGACCTCGCACGTCCTGCCGGCCCTGATCCGCCGCTTCCACGAGGCGAAGCAGGAAGGCGCGGCCGAGGTGACCCTGTGGGGCTCGGGCACGCCGCGCCGCGAATTCCTGCACGTCGACGACCTCGCCGCGGCCTGCGCGCTGCTCTTGCGAAGCTACGACGGCGACGAGCCGGTCAACGTCGGCTGCGGCGAGGACCTGACGATTCGTGAACTGGCCGAGGCGGTGCGGTCCGTCATCGGATACGGCGGCCGCATCGCCTGGGACACATCCAAGCCGGACGGTACGCCGAGAAAACTCCTGGACATCTCCCGCCTCACCGCGCTCGGCTGGAAGCCGGCCGTTGCACTGCGCGAGGGGATCGCCGCCGTCTACGCGGACTGGCAGGCTTGACCGGCCCCGAGCTGTTTACTTGTCGCCGGGTAAGCAGGGAAGGCCCTGACAGTTCCGAAAAGACTCAAAGGGGCTGGTCAGGGCAGGTTTCCTCAGCACTCGATGACGTTCACCGCCAGCCCGCCGCGGGCGGTCTCCTTGTATTTGACCTTCATGTCGGCGCCGGTCTCCTTCATGGTCTTGATGACCTTGTCGAGGGAGACGTGGTGGCGGCCGTCGCCGCGCATGGCCATGCGGGCGGCGGTGACGGCCTTGACGGCGGCCATGCCGTTGCGTTCGATGCAGGGGATCTGGACGAGGCCGCCGACGGGGTCGCAGGTGAGGCCGAGGTTGTGTTCCATGCCGATTTCGGCGGCGTTTTCGACCTTTTCGGGGGAGCCGCCGAGGACTTCGGCGAGGCCGCCGGCGGCCATGGAGCAGGCGGAGCCGACTTCGCCCTGGCAGCCGACTTCGGCGCCGGAGATGGAGGCGTTCTCCTTGAAGAGCATGCCGATGGCGCCGGCGGCGAGGAGGAAGCGGACGACGCCGTCGTCGTCGGCGCCGGGGACGAAGTTGACGTAGTAGTGGAGGACGGCGGGGATGATGCCGGCGGCGCCGTTGGTGGGGGCGGTGACGACGCGGCCGCCGGCGGCGTTCTCCTCGTTGACGGCCATGGCGTAGAGGGTGGTCCACTCCATGGCGTGGGCGAGGGCGTCGCCTTCGGAGCGGAGCTGGCGGGCGGAGTTGGCGGCGCGGCGGCGGACCTTCAGGCCCCCGGGGAGGATGCCTTCGCGGGACATGCCGCAGGCGACGCAGGCCTGCATGACGCGCCAGATCTCGAGGAGGCCTTCGCGGATCTCGGTCTCGGTGCGCCAGGACTTCTCGTTCTCCAGCATCAGGCCGGAGATGGACAGGCCGGTGTCGTGGGAGAGCCGCAGCAACTCGTCGCCGGTGCGGAAGGGGTACTTCAGGACGGTGTCGTCGAGCTTGATGCGGTCTTCACTGACAGCGTCCTCGTCGACGACGAAGCCGCCGCCGACGGAGTAGTACGTCTTCTCCAGCAGGGGCGCGCCGTCGGTGTCGTACGCGAAGAGGGTCATGCCGTTGGCGTGGTAGGGCAGGGAGCGGCGGCGGTGGAGGATGAGCTGGGACGACTCGTCGAAGTCGATCTCGTGGGTGCCCAGGAGGTTGAGCCGCCGGGAGGTACGGATCCGGTCGACCTCGGCGTCGGCGCGCTCGACGTCGACCGTGCGGGGGGAGGCGCCTTCCAGGCCGAGGAGGACGGCCTTGGGGGTGCCGTGGCCGTGGCCGGTGGCGCCGAGGGAGCCGAAGAGCTCGGCGCGGACGGAGGCCACATGGGTGAGCAGGCCCTCGTTCTTGAGGCGGCGGGCGAATATGCGGGCGGCGCGCATCGGGCCCACGGTGTGGGAGCTGGACGGGCCTATGCCGATCGAGAAGAGGTCGAAGACCGAGATGGCCACGGCGTGACTCCCTGAGGTGGGGTTGGCGGGGGCGCCGGGAACGGGACGGGGGCGCCCCCACCGGGACGTACGTGTTACTTCTTCAGGCCGGGATAGAGCGGGTGCTTCGCCGCGAGGGCGGAGACACGGGCACTGAGCGCCTTGGACTGCTCGGCGTCGAAGCCGGGCTTGAGGGCCTCGGCGATGATGTCGGCGACCTCGCGGAAGTCCTCGGCGGTGAAGCCGCGGGTGGCCAGGGCCGGGGTGCCGATGCGCAGGCCTGAGGTGACCATCGGGGGGCGGGGGTCGTTCGGGATGGCGTTGCGGTTGACGGTGATGCCGACCTCGTGGAGACGGTCCTCCGCCTGCTGGCCGTCGAGCTCGCTGTTGCGGAGGTCGACCAGGACGAGGTGCACATCCGTGCCGCCGGACAGCACCGAGACGCCGGCCTCGGTCAGGTCCGGCTGGACCAGACGCTCGGCGAGGATCTTGGCGCCTTCGAGGGTACGGACCTGGCGGTCCTTGAAGTCGTCGGACGCCGCGACCTTGAAGGCGACCGCCTTCGCCGCGATGACGTGCTCGAGCGGACCGCCCTGCTGGCCGGGGAAGACCGCGGAGTTGATCTTCTTGGCCAGCTCGGCCTTGGAGAGGATGACACCGCCGCGCGGACCGCCGAGGGTCTTGTGGGTCGTGGTGGTCACCACGTCCGCGTACGGCACGGGGGAGGGGTGCAGACCCGCCGCCACCAGGCCGGCGAAGTGCGCCATGTCGACCATCAGGTAGGCGCCGACCTCGTCGGCGATCCTGCGGAACGCGGCGAAGTCCAGCTGGCGCGGGTAGGCGGACCAGCCGGCGACGATCAGCTTGGGCCGGTTCTCCTTGGCGAGGCGCTCGACCTCCTCCATGTCGACCAGACCGGTCTCGGCGTCCACGTGGTAGGGCACCACGTTGTAGAGCTTGCCGGAGAAGTTGATCTTCATGCCGTGGGTGAGGTGCCCACCGTGGGCGAGGCTCAGCCCGAGGATCGTGTCGCCGGGGGAGAGCAGCGCGAACATCGCGGCGGCGTTGGCCTGCGCGCCCGAATGCGGCTGTACGTTGGCGTGCTCGGCGCCGAAGAGCGCCTTGACGCGGTCGATGGCGAGCTGCTCGACGACGTCCACGTGCTCGCAGCCGCCGTAGTAGCGGCGGCCGGGGTAGCCCTCCGCGTACTTGTTGGTCAGCACCGAGCCCTGGGCCTCCAGCACCGCGACCGGGGCGAAGTTCTCGGAGGCGATCATTTCCAGGGTGGACTGCTGGCGGTCGAGCTCGGCGTCGACGGCGGCGGCGACGTCGGGGTCGAGTTCGTGCAGGGAGCTGTTGAGGAGAGACATCAGTATCCCGATCTGGTTACTACGTCAGGTCAGTTGCCGGTGAAGGAGGCGTACTCGTCGGCGGAGAGCAGGTCGCCCGGCTCCTCGCTGACCTTCACCTTGAAGAGCCAGCCGCCCTCGAAGGGGGCGGAGTTCACCAGTGCCGGGTCGTCCACGACGTCCTGGTTGACCTCGGTGACCTCGCCGGTGACCGGCGCGTACAGGTCGCTGACCGACTTGGTCGACTCCAGCTCACCGCAGGTGTCGCCCGCGGTGACCGTGGAGCCGACCTCCGGGAGCTGGACGTACACGACATCGCCGAGCGCGTCGGCGGCGTGTGAAGTGATGCCCACGGTGGAGACTCCCGCCTCGGCGGCGGAGACCCACTCGTGCTCCTTGCTGTAGCGCAGCTGCTGGGGGTTGCTCATGACCTGATTCTCCTGGATGCGGTGGTGTGCTCGTGAAAGGGGTGTCGAGGGGTTTCAGCGGGTGCGCTTGTAGAAGGGGAGCGCGACGACCTCGTACGGCTCATGCGTACCGCGGATGTCGACTCCCACGCCCTCGGTGCCCGGCGCCGCGTGCTCGGCGTCCACGTACGCGATGGCGATCGGCTTGCCCAGGGTCGGGGACGGCGCGCCGGAGGTGACCTCGCCGATGACCTTGCCGTCGGCGACGACGGGGTAGCCCGCCCGGGGCACGCGGCGGCCCTCGGCGACCAGGCCGACCAGCTTGCGGACGGGCCTGTCGGCGGCCGCCCGGAGCGCCTCGCGGCCCACGAAGTCGCCGGGCTTGTCGAATTTCACGACCCGGCCGAGCCCGGCGTCGAAGGGGGTGAGGTCGGCCGTCAGCTCATGCCCGTACAGCGGCATCCCCGCCTCCAGGCGCAGCGTGTCCCGGCACGAAAGCCCGCACGGCACCAGGCCCGCCGGGGAGCCCGCCTCGGTGATCGCCTGCCAGAGCTTCTCGGCGTCGGCCGGGGCCACGAAGAGCTCGAAGCCGTCCTCGCCGGTGTAGCCCGTGCGGGCGATCAGCGCGGGGACGCCGGCGACGGTGCCGGGCAGCCCGGCGTAGTACTTCAGCCCGTCCAGGTCGGCGTCGGTCAGCGAGGCCAGGATCGCCGGCGACTCCGGGCCCTGGACCGCGATCAGCGCGTACGCGTCCCGGTCGTCCCGTACGTCCGCCTCGAAGCCGGCCACCCGGGCGGTGACCGCATCGAGCACCACCTGGGCGTTGGAGGCGTTGGCGACGACCACGAACTCCGACTCGCCCAGCCGGTAGACGATCAGGTCGTCCAGGATGCCGCCGTCCTCCTGGCAGATCATGGTGTACCGGGCCCGGCCGACGGCGATGGCGGAGATGTGGCCGACGAGTGCGTGGTCCAGGGCCTGCCCGGCCTGCGGGCCGGTGACCGTGATCTCGCCCATGTGGGAGAGGTCGAAGAGCCCGGCCCGGGTGCGTACGGCGTTGTGCTCGTCGCGCTCGCTGCCGTAGCGCAGCGGCATGTCCCAGCCGGCGAAGTCGGTCATCGTGGCGCCGAGCGCGCGGTGCAGCGCGTCGAGCGCGGTACGGCGGGGGGCGGCAGGCGTCGGCGTCATCATCGGACGGGGCTCCCAGAAGGCAGGCGTGGCGAGGACTCCTCCCCATCTGTCATCGGAACCTGAGAGGTTCACCTGGACCCCTGACGGGGACCGAGGTTTGCACCTTGGGTGGGACAGCGCACCGCGAGGGGCTGCCCGCTTTTCAGATGTGCCTCGTCCGCGCGGTAACTGTGCCTGAGAGATTCAAGGGAGGACTTGCTCCTTCGGCGCCCTTCCGGTCACCCGGTCGGGGCTCTCCCGCGCGGCCTCGAACGGCCTGTATGAGATTGAGCGGCCATCATTGCACGCGCTCCGGGTCTTGTCGCGATCGTGTCCGGACGGGGTCCCGGCGCCGTCCCGATCGCGAGGCGCTCATAGGAATCCATTGGTCTCCCCATTACCCTTTCTTGAAGGTATGGAACGGGGAGGGCGATCGCTGTGCTGGTGAGTCCGAGCGGTTCGTACGCGACAGCGAGGAGCATGGCCCGACCCCGGCAGCCGGCGCGGATCCAGCCCAGGCGGCTGACCGACCTGCGCGGACCCGCCGTCCGGACGCTCAGCTACCCCGTCGGCGATGTGCTCGTCGTGTCCGGCCTGCCCGGCGGCGGGAAGAGCACCCTGATGCTGCGCGCGAAGGGCGCCCGGCTGATCGACTCGCAGGACGTACGGCTGCGCTGGGCGGCGCGGCTGCCGCAGTGGCTGCCCTACGCCGTCTACCGGCCGCTGGTGCGGATCGCTCACTACGCCGGAATGCGGCGGGCGCTGCGCTCCGGCGACAGCGTGGTCGTCCACGACTGCGGAACGCTGCCCTGGGTACGGAACTGGCTCGCCCGGCAGGCCGCAGGACGCGGCCGGGGCATGCATCTGCTGGTGCTCGACGTGAGCGAGGAGGCCGCTCGCGACGGGCAGCGCTCGCGGGGGCGCGGGGTGTCGGCGTACGCGATGACCAGGCACCGCAAGGCCACGCGGCGGCTGCTGGCGGCGGCCCGGGCGGGGAAGCTGCCGGCCGCGTGCGTGTCGGCGGTAGTGCTGGACCGCGCCGCGGCCCGGGCGCTCGGTGCCATCGCGTTCGACTGCGACGGTTGAGCGGCCCGGGCCACGGCGCGGGATTTTTTCAGCCGGTGCTCTCGGCGAGCTCCGCGGTCTGCGGCGCGTTGAGCTGCGGCGCAGCCACAGGGGCTGCGGGGGCCAGCTGGTCCGCCGCCGGAGCCTGCGGGGCGGCCGGGGCCTGGTGGTCCTGCGGGGCCTGGGGAGCCTGGGGGGCTTCCGGGGCCTGCGGGGCCTGCGGCACGAAGGCGTTCTCCGGGGCGTTGGGCTGCTCCGGAGCCTGCGGGGCGATCGGAGCGGCCGGGGCCTGCGGGACCTGCGGGGCCTGCGGGGCCTGCGGCACGAAGGCGTTCTCCGGGGCGTTGGGCTGCTCCGGAGCCTGCGGGGCGATCGGAGCGGCCGGGGCCTGCGGGACCTCAGGGGCCTGCGGGGCACTCGGGGCGCTCTGCTGGTTGGGGTCGTTGTCCAGCGCGATCGGCAGCCCCGGCAGCACGCCACCCAGCAGGGACGTCAGGATGGTCGGGACGGAGGTCGCCAGGGACGTCAGGTGGCCAAGGATCTTGGGAACCAGGGACGTGACCTTGGCGGCGTCCTTGTTGCCCACCGCCGCCACCAGTTCGGTGACGTCCGTGGTCAGGGCCTTCAGCTGGTCGTTGACTTTCGCCATGGCGTCGTCGATGGGCGTGGCGGCGTAGTGGCCCTGCGTCGCTTCGGCGGGCCTGTCGGCCGGCATGGCCGGCTGGTCGGCCGCGGGCTTGTCCGCTGCGGGCTTGTCCGCGGGCTTGGCGGCCGCCGCCTGGCCGAGGGTGGTCGTCAGCTGCTCAGCGGCCGCGTTGAGACTGCGCTGCAGCTCCCAGAGCTTGCTGACGTCCGGCGTCTGGGCCATGGCCTCCTGGCTCAGCTTGGCCCCGTACGTCAGTGTGTCGCCCAGTTTGGCGATGACGTCCGCCGCAGGCTTGGCTGCTGTCGCCTCATCCGCGACGACGGTGACGCGGGACGGAGCGTGGATGGCCGCCCCGGCGACCCCGGCGACTCCGAGGGTGAGCGATCCGGCGAGCGAGGCAGCTATGGCGGTGGCGGCGAGATTGCTGATACGCATGTCCGTTTTTCTCCCAAAAGGTCGTGGGTTGGTGCTTTCCTCACCCATCCTTGGAAGATGATGTGACTTAGTGCAACTCGACCGTCGCTATCCGTGTCCGGTGGGATTGCCCGACCGGGTCGACAGGCGCGGTTTCCCGATAGGGTTTCCGTACAAGCAGCAGGTACGTCGGCAGGTGGGTAGTCATGGAGATTCCGGCGCAGCGCATACCGGAGGCCCCGCCGGGCTACGGCGGCTGGCCCGCCAACGAGCTCGAAGAGGTGCTGTCCGCCGCCATGGGCGACCCTGGCGCGACCGCCCGGGTGATGGAGGTCCTCGGCCGGTCCCAGGTCTGGGTGCCGCTGCCGAACGGCGGCGGCCCGGACAGCACGGACCTCGACCTCGCCACGATCGAGCTGGACGGCATGGTCTACGTACCGGTCTTCAGCTCCGAGCAGCAGTTCCTGCAGGCGGCCAACGGGATGTCCTTCACCGTCGCGCCGGTGCGGGAGTTCGCGCGCGGGCTGCCGCCGCAGGTCGGCATCGCCGTCAACCCCGGCGGCGCGGTGGGGATCCCGCTGCCGCCGGCCGCCGTCATGGAGCTGTGCCGCACGGATCGTATGGACCGCGCCCCCGGGGCGCCGACCGGCGCGCGGGTGCGGCTGTGGGAGCCGGACCTGGACGAGGAGCCGGTGGACTTCCTGGCCGTGACGGCTGGCGAGTTCGCGGTCACCGGGGTCGTGCTCAGCGCCCGGTGCGCGCTCGCCAGCGTCGAGGGCGACCCGCCCGCCCTCTTCATCGGCGTCGAGCTCGACCGCTGGCAGGAGGAGGACCGCGCCGAGGCGATGACCGCGCTCGGGCGTGCCCTCGGTGCGGTGCCGGTGCCGTGGCCGGTCAACCTGGTGCTTCTCGACATCGCCCAGGACCCGGTCGGCGACTGGATGCTGGAGCGGGTACAGCCCTTCTTCACGCGAGACTGAGGGCGCAGAACCTGGTTTGATGAGCCCCGACAGGGGTTCGGAACGAGCTTGAGAGAAGAGGCGGGTCCACGTGAGCGCGGGCGCGGGAGGGGGCGGCCTGGAGCATGCGCTCCGGCAGGTGACCCCCGGCAGATACGACGCTTACGAAGACCTGCTCCGCACGCTCGCCGACAGCCAGGTCTGGATGCTGCTCTGGCAGGGCGCGCCGGGCACGGCCGAGGCGCAGTACGGCAACATGGAGGTCGCCGGGTACGGCTACGCGCCCTGCGTCACCTCCCCGCAGGAGCTGTCCGCCAGCGGCTGGGCCCGGGCCCACGAGGTGGTCTCCGGCCGCGACATCGCCGCTTCCCTCTTCCCCGACCGCTGGGGCCTCTGGCTCAACCCGCACGCCCCCGGCGGCGGCGTCGGCATCCCCTGGCTCGACCTGCGCCGCATCGCCGCCGGCCTCGACCGCCTTCCCGCCGGGCCCCTCACCATCAGCGAGCCCGCCCTCCAAATCCCCCAGTACTACGCCCTCCTCGTCCAGCACGCCCACCGCACCCCGGTGGTCCGCGCCCTCCGGCGGGCCTGGGTCCAGCCCGCGCTCGGCGAGCCGTATCTCGCGATCGGGCTCGACATGTACGACGCCGGTCCCGCCGCGGTCGAATCGGTCCGCGTGATGATGCAGCAATCCATCGCCGGCGTCCCCCCGGGCCTGCCGGTCTCCACGGTCGCCATGGCCGACGAGTACGACCCCGTCGCCATGTGGATGCGGGTGCGGGCCCAGCCCTTCTACGACCGCGACGCGCAAGGCTCCGCCCCTGCGCCCGGCGGCGCCGCCTGGGGCTGGGGCACCAGCCCTGCGGGGCGTTGACCAGAGTCGTCGGCCGCGGCGCCGTTGCGCCTGCGGCGGGCTCTCCCCACCCGCCCACCCGTTCGCCCAGTAGTTGGGTGCGGGCCTATTGCGGGTGGCTAACGCCGTCGGCGTCTGCACGCCGCCGGGTCGTGGGAGAGCGTTCCGCAAGGCGGAACGAGCTGGCACTACCCGACCACGGGCCGACTGGCGCCAACGTAACCGGAACCAGCCACCGGGCCTGCGGCGTTGGCGGTACCCCGGCACGACGGATGGGGGCACTCCCAGCCGCCGTGCCGGTGGGGGCGCCCCCGGACGGAGTCTGGGGGAGAGAGTCCGGCGCAGCTGTCCCGAAGCCCGCGAAGCGGTGCGAGGGCGGCGTCAGGAAATGGCAGCGCTGAGCAGACCCAGCGGCGGGCTGCCGAGCCCGAGGAGCGCGCTGTGGAAGCGCTCCAGGGAGAAGTCGGGGCCCCAGGTGTGGCGGGCGCGGTCGCGGAGGCGGAGGATTTCGAGCTTGCCCCAGGTGTAGCGGCCGTAGCCGGCGTCGAAGGTGCCGCGGCGGGCTTCGGAGGCGGCGCCGGCGCGGGCGAGGTGGGCGTCGCGCATGAAGAGGGCGGTGGCGTCTTCGAGGGAGAGGGCGCCGGTGTGGAGCCCGATGGCGCAGGACAGCCGGGTCACCCGGACGAGCGCTTCGAGGGCGACGCCGATCGCGAAGCGGGGGTCACGGCTGCGGAAGCCCTCCTCGAGGCAGACCTCTTCGACGTAGTGGGCCCACCCTTCGCAGAAGGAGAGGGAGTGCAGCACGCGCCGTACGTCGGTCGGCGCGTGGCGCAGGGCGCGGCCGTGGGCGAAGTGGCCCGGGGCGACCTCGTGGACGGTGATCGCGGGGAGACTGGTGCGGCTGAAGACGGAGAGCCACTCCTCGCGTTCGTCCTCGGGCCAGTCGGGGTCGGGCGGGGTGACGTGGTACCAGGAGGCGCAGTCGGGTTCGCCGGGCGCGGCCCAGGTCATCATGGCCATGGACCAGCGGCGGGAGGGCGGCGCGGGGCCGACGAGGCAGTCGCCGTCGAGCCAGGGGACGAGCCGCTTCTTGCGGGTGAACTCGATGACCTCGTCTGTGAGCCGGGCGGCCTCGGGGATCACCCCCTCCGCGGGAGGGTGGTCGGCGAGCAGTTCGGGGATGAGCTCGTCGACGGTTCGGGTGGGGTCGAGCCGGGCGCAGGAGTCGGTCAACAGCTCGGTCAGCCGGGCGCGTTCGCGGTCGGCCTCGTCGGCCAGCGCAGACAGGTCGACCCGCATGCCTTCCTGACTCCCCATCAGCGCCGCCAGGGCCTCGCCGCCGAGCCGGGGGTCGGGGTCGCCGGTCTCGGCGGCCCGGGCGATGTGGGCGACCAGACGGCCGTGCGCCTCCAGGGCGGCGACCGCTCCGGGCTCGTGGTCCGGGTCCAGTTCGGTGGCCAGCCCCCGTACGGCGCCCAGCAGCGCGGCGGCGACGGGCGCGCTGACCCGGTCGAGCGAGGCGATGGCGGCGTCGACGGCGTCCGGCCACTGCAGCAGATGGCGGCGACGCGCCTCCTCGCGCTCCTCGCGGGGCGCGTACTCGCGGTCGTACGAGGTCAGCTCGAGGTTGGACAGGTGCGGATACGGATCGCGGCGGTGCAACTCCAGCTCACCGTACTGGATCTTGAGGGTGTCCTCGAAGACCGACAGATGGGCCTCGTCGTGGGGGTCGGGCAGCGCCTCGCCGGCCCGCCGGGCGTGGGCGAGGGCCGAGAGTCCGCGGCGTACACCGTCGGGGGAGAGGTCCTGCACCTTGCCGTCGTAGTCGTGCAGGCCTGCCATCTCCCGGACCAGGGGAACCATGAGGTCGCACACCGCGCGGAGCCGATCATCCATGGCACTGACGTTAGCTGGTTCGTTCCGTGCACCTGCCCTGCCCGCCGCAACCACGTATTCCTGTCGAGGTGGGACGCAAAGGTCAACCGCCTGGATTATATCTGAGTTTGATTTGAGGTTGCTGACAATGTGATGGCAATGAGATCGCAAGTTACCTATTGTGTCACCCGGGTTATGCCCTGGCGTAACGGTCACGCGGGAGTCGCCGCACGGGGTGGTTGACGGGTCTCTCCCATTCCTCGATGAGGGACCAGAATCTTGACGCGATACGCGAGAAGCATGGCCGTCGGTACGGCATTGCTCGCCTTGGCCGCCGTAGGTACGACTTCGGCTCAGGCCGCTGCGCCCGCAACGGTGCATCCGAACAACTGCGGTACGGACTCGACACATGAATTCAGTGCCGTGAAATCCCAACGAGTCGGGATGGTGCCGCCGTCGAGTGCTCCGGGCGGACACGCCCTCGGCATCACGCTTGCCGCCGGGACATCGATCACCGGCACCGTCAGCGGATCTGTGACAGGCGAGGCGGTCATCATCGTCGCCAATGCCAAGGAAACCGTGAGTGCCTCGCTCGCGCGTTCGATCACGGCATCGGTTTCCTAATCGGACAGTTGGAAGGTGCCCGGGTCGTGGCGGAAGGGGTACCTCCACGCCGGCGCCGACCGGGACACGATGAACTGGCAGTACGGGCATTACGGCGCGAATTGCAAGTGGATAGTCACGCGTAAGGGCGTCGTGAAGCTCCCATACCACATTCCGGCATTCTGGAGCTCCAAGGGATGATTTCCGCCGCCGGACGACGTTTCTCGCAATGCGCGGCACGGGTGGCCCTACTGGTTGCGGCGTTGATATCCGTGGCGGGCTGCGGTGACGCGGCTTCCTCGTCGCTACAGTCGGCGGCGCGAACGGCAGCGCCGGCCTCGTCGGCAGCGGAAACGGAGTTGCCGACGCTGGAATCCCTCGAGTCCCCGGCTCCGTCCGGGAAGCTGCTGGTGGCGAAGAGCGGGCGGGGTACGGAGTGGTTCGACCTTCCCCTGACCAAGGCAGGTTCCCAGGTCACGCTGCGGCTGATCGGTCTGGGGCCCGGCGATGCGAAGGTGACCGACGGATCCGGCGGTTCTGATCCGGAGGTGGCCGGTTGCAACGCCACGGCGGCGTACGCCACGGGGTTCACCGGCGCGAAGAGTGACCGGGTGATGCGGCTAGCGGTGAACTTCCGTGTCGTGGCGGGTGCTGGTCTGGGGGTAGTACCGGACCTGACCAGCACGCATCAGCCGTGACCATGGGCGGTGCCCGGCAGGTAACCCCCTGTGGGGCCACCGCTCTGTGCGCTTGTGGGCTGAATGCCCGGTAATAAGGGGAAATTGGGAATTGTCGGGCCGGCGATGAGTCGGATGTTCACGGAAGGCAACGGTCCGGAAATAAAGCATCTGTGACGACATCACAGTTGCGCATCGCTTCCCTGCTGCATCTGGCGTCTGATCAGGCAGGCCATGAAGACTCACGGCCCAAGGCGGCTCATAGGTTTCTATGTCGCCTTGACGACTCAACCACCGAATCATCACCAGTTCAGCCAAAGAGCTCCGCCCGACAGTGTCGGCCCGCTCCGTCGACCCGGGCGGCCGACCAAAGGCAAGTCGGCCACCGCCGGCAGGGGGATGCGCGAGGAGAGATGACAGCACCGCTGCACGACACCGCTGCCGCCGAGACGGCACTGACCGACGTCGCCGGGCCCGTCAAGGCCATCGAGGGCCGGTCACCCGGACGCATCGCCTGGGACCGCCTGAAGCGCGACAAGGTAGCCCTGGCAGGCGGCGCGATCGTTCTGCTGCTCATCCTGGCGGCGATCTTCGCCCCCGTACTGACCAGCCTCTTCGGGCACCCGCCGGACCAGTTCCACCCCGACCAGATCAATCCCGACCTGGGCGTGCCCAAGGGTGCCTTCGGCGGTATGTCGTGGAACTACCTGCTCGGTGTCGACCCCACCTTCGGACGTGATGTCTTCAGCCGGGTCCTCTACGGTGCGCGAATCTCGCTGATCGTGGCCTTCCTGTCGGCGGCGGTCTCGGTGAGCATCGGGGTGCTGCTGGGTGTCGCCGCCGGCTACTTCGGCGGCTGGATCGACGCCGCGATCAGCCGGGTCATGGACCTGCTGCTGGCCTTCCCCCAACTGCTGTTCACCATCGCGCTGGTGTCGGTGATGCCCGACAGCCTGCTCGGCTTGACCGGTACGGGTGTCCGGATGGCCATCCTGATCATCGTCATCGGCTTCTTCGGCTGGCCGTACATCGGCCGCATCGTGCGAGGCCAGGCCCTGTCGCTGCGCGAACGCGAGTTCGTCGAGGCGTCCAAGAGCCTCGGCGCGGGCAGCGTCCACATCCTGCTGCGCGAACTGCTGCCGAACCTGGTCGCCCCCGTGCTGGTGTACACGACGCTGATCATCCCGACCAACATCCTCAACGAGGCGGCGCTGAGCTTCCTTGGCGCGGGTGTGAAGCCGCCGACTCCCTCGTGGGGCCAGATGCTCTCCGATGCGGTCAACATCTACCAGGCAGACCCCACTTACATGGTGGTTCCAGGTCTCGCGATCTTCATCACCGTGCTCGCCTTCAACCTCTTCGGCGACGGCCTTCGGGACGCACTCGACCCGAAGGGCAGCTGAACCGCGTTCCGTGTCACACCCCGTCCGAGCAGGCACTGCACCACCGGGTGATCCGGCCGGACGCCCCAGCCCCGGGGTCACTCATTTGCCCCGGCGGTCCGTCCGACGGACCGCGACTATCAGGAGGATTCATACCGATGACCCGCAGTAGGACACTCGCGGCGACCGGCCTCGTCGCTGTGATGGCACTGACCGCGGCCGCGTGCGGCGGTAAGGGCGGCGGTACGAGCACCAAGGGTGCCGGCTTCAACGCCGCCGCGACGAAGATCATCAACGCGTCCGACAAGAAGGGTGGCACGCTCAATCTCTGGACGACCTCGGACGCCGACTCCTGGGACCCGGGGCGTGCCTACTACGCATCCGTCTGGAACATGGAGCGCTTCTACGCGCGTACCCTGCTCGCGTACGACGCCAAGGCCGGTGCGGACGGCCTCAAGCTCGTCCCGGACCTGGCATCGGCTCAGCCGCAGATCTCCTCGGACGGCAAGACCTACACCTTCAAGCTGCGCAGCGGCCTGAAGTTCGAGGATGGCTCGCCCATCACGTCCAAGGACATCAAGTACGGCATCGAGCGTCCCTTCGCGCAGGACGTCGTCAATGGCGGCCCGACCTATCTGGTCAATGAGCTGGACCAGGGCCAGAAGTACCCCGGCCCGTACAAGGACAAGTCCCCGGACAAGCTCGGTCTGAAGTCCGTCCTGACGCCGGACGACTCGACCATCGTCTTCAAGCTGGCCAAGGCCGACTCCAGCTTCCCGTACCTGCTTGCCATGGGCAGTGCCTCGCCGGTCCCGCAGAAGCTGGACACCGGTGCCCAGTACGGCCAGAAGCCGGTCTCCTCCGGCCCGTACAAGTTCCAGTCGTACGAGCCCGGCAAGTCGGTCGTCCTGGTCCGCAACTCCCAGTGGAGCCAGAGCACCGACCCGTTCCGCAAGGCGCTTCCCGACAAGGTCACGCTGACCATCACGACCAACCCGGACCAGATGGACGCCAACCTGCTCAGCGGCAAGGCCGACATCGACGAGAGCCAGACCGGCCTGTCGCAGAACGCGCAGATCAAGGTCCTCCAGGACCCGAAGCTCAAGGCGAACACGGACGACCCGTACAACGGCTTCATCCGTTACGTCTCGGTCGTCCCGAAGGTCGCACCCTTCGACAACATCCACTGCCGCAAGGCCGTCCTGTACGCGGCCAACACGACCGACCTGCAGACCGCCCGCGGTGGTTCTGTGGCCGGCTCGACATACGGCAACATGCTGCCGCCGAACATCCTCGGTTCGGACAACTACGACCCGTTCAACCTGACCAAGGGCAAGGCCCAGGTCGCCCAGGCCAAGCAAGAGCTCGCGGCCTGCGGCAAGCCCAACGGCTTCAGCACAACCATCGCGGTCCGCAACAACAAGCCCAAGGAAGTCAACTCCGCGGTGGCCCTGCAGGCCTCGCTGAAGGCCGTGGGCATCACCGCCAACATCGACCAGTACGACGGCAAGCTCATAGCCTCGGTCATCGGTTCGCCGTCCGTGGTCAAGAACAAGGGCTACGGCCTGGTCGTCATGGGCTGGGGCGCCGACTACCCGAACGGCTCCGGCTTCCTGCAGCCGCTGGTCGACGGTCGCTTCATCCTTCAGAGCGGTAACAACAACTTCTCCGAGATCAACGACCCGCAGATCAAGGGTTGGTTCGACGAGGCCGCCGGCCTGACCGACCCCGCTGCCGCCGCCGCGATCTACCAGAAGATCAACCACAAGGTGATAGACGGTGCCTACTACCTGCCGATCGTCGCGGACAAGGCGCTGAACTACCGCAACCCGCGGCTGACCAACGTCTTCGTCCAGGAGGCGTTCGGTGAGGTCGACTTCCAGGCCCTGGGCGTCAGCGACGGCAAGTGACCCCCGCCGCCAAGCCACGTAACAAGCAGTAGTTCGTACAGCTAGTCCCGAAGGGCAGGTGAAGGCCCCCGCCGGGGCCGCCGGAGACTCCCGCAGGAGGCTCCGGCGGCCCCGGGCAGGGCCGAGAGCAGTGCTCGTGTATCTCATCCGACGGCTCGTCAACGTGGCCGTCCTGCTGCTGGTGGTCTCCGCGATCACCTTCGGCATCTTCTTCATGGTGCCGAAACTCACCGGCAGCGACCCGGCCCTGCTCTACGTCGGAAAGATCGCCGACAAGGCCGCCGTCGAAGGCATCCGCCACAAGATGGGCCTCGACAAGTCGATCGCCGAGCAGTATTTCCTGTTCCTGAAAGGCCTGTTCGTCGGGCGGGACTACAGCCAGGGCACCGACGTCACGCACTGCTCGGCGCCCTGCTTCGGCTACTCCTTCAAGACCGAGCAGGAGGTCTGGCCCCTGCTGCTGGACCGGCTGCCGGTCACCCTCTCGCTCGCCTCCGGAGCCTCGGTCATCTGGCTGGTCGTCGGCACTGGCACTGGCATCGTCTCGGCCTTGCGCCGGCGTTCGGTCCTGGACCGGGCCACCATGGTGACGGCCCTGGCCGGTGTCTCGCTGCCGATCTACTTCACCGGCCTGCTGGCGCTGTCCATCTTCGTGAACACGCTCGGCTGGTTGCCCAACAACTACGTCAACTTCACGGACGACCCCGTCGAATGGGCGCGGAACCTGATCCTGCCCTGGATCACCCTCGCCTTCCTGTACGCCGCGACCTACGCGAGGCTCACCCGCGCGACGCTGCTCGAAGTCCTGGGCGAGGACTACATCCGCACCGCGCGGGCCAAGGGCCTGAAGGAGAACAAGGTCATCGGAAAGCACGCGCTGCGCTCCACGATGACCCCGATCCTCACCGTCTTCGGGCTCGACATCGGAGCGCTGATCGGTGGCGCGGTGCTCACCGAGAAGACCTTCGACCTTCGTGGCCTCGGCTATGAGGCGGTGCAGGCGATCAGCCAGAGCGACCTGCCGGTCATCCTGGGGGTCACTCTCTTCGCCGCCTTCTTTGTCATCATGGCCAACCTTGTGGTTGACCTCCTCTACGCCGTCGTCGATCCCCGGGTGAGGCTCGGATGAGCAAGCTGACCAAGACCTCCGCCGCCGCAGACATGGAGCCCACGGAGGAACGGCCCACCGACGCCCCGTCGGAATTCCTCTCCGTACGCGACCTCAAGGTGCACTTCCCGACCGACGACGGTGTGGTCAAGTCCGTCGACGGGCTGTCCTTCACCCTGGAGAAGGGCAAGACCCTCGGCATCGTCGGCGAGTCCGGCTCCGGCAAGTCCGTCACCTCGCTGTCGATCCTCGGCCTGCACCGGGTCGGCTCCAACCGCAGCCGCAACGCCCGGATCAGTGGCGAGGTCTGGCTGGACGGCGAGGAGCTGATCTCCGCCGACGCCGCCCGGGTGCGGGATCTGCGCGGCCAGAAGATGGCCATGATCTTCCAGGATCCGCTCACCGCGATGCACCCCTTCTTCAGCGTGGGGCAGCAGATCATCGAGGCGTACCGGGTGCACCATCCGTCCGCGAGCAAGAAAGAGGCCCGCAAGCGGACGATCGAGATGCTCGACCGGGTCGGCATCCCGCAGCCCGACCGGCGGGTGGACGACTACCCGCACCAGTTCTCCGGTGGCATGCGGCAGCGCGCGATGATCGCGATGGCGCTGGTCAACGACCCCTCGTTGCTGATCGCCGACGAGCCGACCACCGCTCTGGACGTCACCGTCCAGGCGCAGATCCTGGACCTGATCCGGGACCTGCAGAAGGAGTTCGGCTCCGCGGTCATCATCATCACCCACGACCTCGGTGTGGTCGCCGAACTCGCCGACGACATCCTCGTGATGTACGGCGGCAGGTGCATCGAGCGGGGCCCCTCCGAGACCATCTTCGAGCAGCCCCAGCACCCGTACACCTGGGGCCTGCTGGGGTCCATGCCGCGGCTCGACCGCGAGCGCACTGACCGGCTCAACCCGGTCAAGGGCTCCCCGCCCAGCCTGATCAACCTGCCCTCCGGCTGTGCCTTCCACCCGCGCTGCCCGTACACGGACCTCACCGAGGGCGCCAGCCAGACCGTCGTCCCCGAACTGCGCGAGGTCGGCAGCCGGCACCTTGCCGCCTGTCACCTGGGCAAGGCGGACCGGGAGCGCATCTGGACCGAAGAGATTGCGCCGAAGCTGTGAAAGGCCAGGAGATGACGATCCCCCAGCAGACGACCGCCGAGGGGGCAGAGCCGCTGCTCAAAGTGAGCGGCCTGGTCAAGCACTTCCCGATCACCAAAGGAGTGCTGCGCCGCCAGGTCGGCGCCGTCAAGGCCGTTGACGGACTCGACTTCGAGGTCATGCCCGGTGAAACGCTGGGCGTGGTGGGCGAGTCGGGCTGCGGCAAGTCCACCATGGGCCGGCTGATCACCCGGCTGCTCGAACCGACCGGCGGAAAGATCGAGTTCGAGGGCCGGGACATCACCCACCTCGGCACGTCCGCGATGCGCCCGAGGCGGCGCGACGTACAGATGATCTTCCAGGACCCGTATTCCTCGCTGAACCCGCGGCACACGGTCGGCACCATCGTCAGCGCCCCGTTCCGGCTGCAGAAGGTGGAGACGGAGCACGGCACCAAGAAGGCTGTCCAGGACCTTCTCGAACTGGTGGGACTCAGCCCCGAGCACTACAACCGCTACCCGCACGAGTTCTCTGGCGGCCAGCGGCAGCGCATCGGCATCGCACGGGCGCTGGCGCTCAAGCCGAAGCTGGTGGTCGCGGACGAGCCGGTCTCGGCGCTGGATGTGTCCATCCAGGCGCAGGTGGTGAACCTGCTGGACGACCTGCAGAGCGAGCTCGGGCTCACCTACGTGATCATCGCGCACGACCTGTCGGTCATCCGGCACGTCTCCGACCGTATCGCGGTCATGTATCTCGGCAAGATCGTCGAGATCGCGGACCGCGAGAGTCTGTACGGCAAGCCGATGCACCCGTACACGACCGCGCTGATGTCCGCGGTGCCGGTGCCGGACCCCAAGAGGCGCACCCAGCGCAAGCGGATCCTGCTCACCGGCGACGTCCCGTCGCCGATCTCGCCGCCGTCAGGCTGCCGCTTCCACACGCGCTGCTGGAAAGCGACCGAGGTCTGCCGCACCGTTGAGCCGCCGCTGATCGCCCTGACCCCGGCGGCCGGCCACCGCGTCGCGTGCCATCACCCGGAGAATGCGCCGGATCAGGCGCCGGGGGAGACGTCTGCCACGGCGGCCACAGGCGGCAAGAGCGTCGAAAGCGCGTAGACCTCCGGTTGACCTCCGCCTGAGTTGTTCCCACCCGTCCCGCCCACCTCCAGTCCGTCTGGCGTTCGAGGACGGACTGGAGGGGCGGGGTGGGGAAGAATCACTCCGTGCCAACCGATCTGTTCAGCCAATTCGTTCAGCACGCCCTGGACCTCGCCGGGATCTTCGTCTTCGCGATCTCCGGGGCGCTGCTCGCGGTTCGCAAGAACTTCGACGTCTTCGGCCTCGCCGTACTCGCCGAGGTCACCGCGCTCGGGGGCGGGCTGATCCGGGATCTGATCATCGGGGCCGTGCCGCCGGCGGCGTTCACCGATCAGGGGTACTTCGTCACGCCGCTGATTGCGACGGCGGTGGTGTTCTTCCTCCACCCCGAGGTGGAGCGCATCAACACCACGATCAACGTCTTCGACGCCGCAGGCCTCGGCCTGTTCTGCGTGAGCGGCACGATCAAGGCGTACGACTACGGGCTCAACCTCACCGCCTCCGCGACCCTCGGCCTGGCGACGGCCGTGGGCGGGGGCGTGCTGCGCGATCTGCTCGGCAATGACGTGCCGTCGCTGCTGCGCTGGGACCGGGACCTGTACGCCGTGCCGGCGATGGTCGGGGCCACGATGGTCGTCGTGCTGATCCACTTCGACGCACTGACGCCGGCCACCGGCGTGGTGGCCGTGATCTGCGCCTTTGGGCTGCGGCTGCTGGCGATGCGCTTTCACTGGCGGGCGCCGAGGGCGTGGCACCGCAGGAGTACGGTGGCGGAGGAAGTGTGAGTCGCCGCCCGCCGCCCGCCGCCCGCCGCCCGCCGCCCGCCGCCCGCCGCCGGTCCGGGGCCTCCGGGGCTGGGGGTCCTGGACCGACATATTTACGTGCGTGACGGGCCGTTCGCCGCGTTGCCCGGCATGCCGCACACAAATATGCGGAGCGTCCAGAACCCCCACCCCTGCGACCCCGGACCTCCCGCCGCTGTTGCCTGTCGGGCACGTGGCTGCGACCCGCCGGGGGTCGCGCGCCGGATCCGCGCCCGTAGAATCGGGGTCATCATGGCCTACTTCGACCACGCCGCCACCACTCCGATGCTGCCGGAGGCGGTGCGGGCGATGACCGACCTGCTCGCCGTCACGGGCAACGCCTCCTCCCTCCACGCCTCGGGCCGCCGCGCCCGGCGGCAGGTCGAGGAGTCCCGCGAATCCCTCGCCGCCGCGCTCGGTGCCCGGCCCAGCGAGATCGTCTTCACCGGCGGCGGCACTGAGGCCGACAACCTCGCGGTCAAGGGCCTGTACTGGGCACGCCGGGACGCCGACCCGCGCCGCACCCGGGTGCTCGTCAGCCCCGTCGAGCACCACGCGGTGCTGGACGCCGTCGACTGGCTCGCCGAGCACGAGGGCGCGCGCGTCGAGTGGCTCCCCGTCGACCCGTACGGACGCGTCCACCCGGAAGCGCTGCGCGAGGCGATCGCCCGTGACCCGGGGGACGTCGCCCTGGCGATCGTCATGTGGGCCAACAATGAGGTCGGCACGATCATGCCGGTCAATGAACTGAGCGCCGTGGCCCAGGAGTTCGAGGTCCCGCTGCATTCCGACGCGGTGCAGGCCTTCGGCCAGGTCGAGGTCGACTTCGCCGCGTCCGGGCTCGACGCGATGACCGTCACCGGGCACAAGGTCGGCGGGCCGTACGGGGTCGGCGCGCTCGTCCTGCGCCGGGAGATGACGCCGGTGCCGCTGCTGCACGGCGGCGGTCAGGAGCGCAACGTACGCTCCGGCACGCTGGATGTGCCCGCGATCGCCGCCTTCGCCGTCGCCGGCACGCTGGCCGCGAAGCGGCGGGCCGAGTTCGCCCGGGAGGTGGGCGCCCTGCGGGACGATCTCATAGCCAAGGTCCGCGCCGCCGTCCCCGACGCCGTACTGAACGGTGACCCCTCTGCGGAGGGCCGCCTCCCCGCCAACGTCCACTTCTCCTTCCCCGGCTGCGAAGGCGACTCCCTGCTCCTGCTTCTCGATGCCCAGGGCATCGAATGCTCCACCGGCTCCGCCTGCACCGCCGGCGTCCCCCAGCCCAGCCACGTCCTCCTGGCCCTTGGTTCCGACCCCGACCTCGCCCGCGGCTCCCTCCGCTTCTCCCTGGGCCACACCTCCACTCAGTCCGACATCGACGCCCTCGCCGCCGCCATCGGCCCCGTAGCCACCCGCGCCCGCAGCGCCGGCCTGATGTAGCGCCCTGCTCCTTGCTGTCGGCTGCTGCTGACGGTCCGCCGCCCCTGCGGGGCTTCCTGCCGTCTCCGGCTGCCGGTCTGCTGCGCCTGCGGCGTTCTTCCCCGCACCTGACAGCACCGCCTCCAGTGGTCTTCCCGCCGTCGGTGGCTGCCGGTCGGGTGTGCCTTGCGGGGTTTCCTGCCGTCGGTGGCTGCCGGTCGCTGCGCTACGGCGTGCGTTTCGTTCGTGTGCGGGTGCCACCTGTGGGTGGTTCTCGCCGTTGGCGGCTATCCGCGCGCGGTCCGCAGACGCCAATCTTGAGCAGCACCCACGAGAGGCCTCGCCGCTGCGGTCGAGAGCAACGGGCGAGCGAAGCGAGATGGGGGTCCTCCCCCAGCCTGGCGGCTGGGAGGTGCCCCACCGGCCGAAGGCTGGGGGAGGGTGGGAGAAGCCCGCCGCCGACGGGGGAGGCCCCGCCGGAGGGGGCCGCAAGGGGCCCGCGGCGGCGGACGGCGCGGCGGGGGCCATTACTCTGGTAGGGCTATGACTGACTTCCCCGGTGCACCCACGAACCCCGGCGACGGCCGCCGCCTCCGCGTGCTGGCAGCGATGAGCGGCGGCGTGGACTCCGCCGTGGCCGCGGCACGCGCGGCGGAGGCAGGCCATGACGTGACGGGCGTGCACCTCGCGCTCTCCGCGAACCCGAAATCGTTCCGTACCGGCGCACGCGGGTGCTGCACGATCGAGGACAGCCACGACGCACGCCGCGCGGCCGACGTGATCGGTATCCCGTTCTACGTGTGGGACCTGGCGGACCGCTTCCGGGAGGACGTGGTCGAGGACTTCTTCGCGGAGTACGCGGAGGGCCGTACGCCGAACCCCTGCCTGCGCTGCAATGAGAAGATCAAGTTCGCCGCGCTGCTCGACAAGGCCCTTGCACTCGGCTTCGACGCCGTGTGCACGGGCCATTACGCCACGATCGTGGTCAACCAGGACGGCAGTCGCGAGCTGCACCGGGCGAGCGATACCGCGAAGGATCAGTCGTACGTCCTCGGGGTGCTGGACGAGCGGCAGCTGGCGCACGCGCTCTTCCCGCTGGGTGACACGCTCACCACCAAGGAGGAGATCCGCGCGGAGGCGGCGGCCCGGAGGCTGTCAGTGGCGAAGAAGCCGGACAGCCATGACATCTGCTTCATCGCGGACGGGGACACCCAGGGCTTCCTGGCCAAGCGACTGGGCACTGCTGAGGGGGACATCCTCGACGAGGACGGTACGAAGCTCGGCACCCACACCGGCGCCTACGGGTACACCGTAGGTCAGCGCAAGGGGCTGCGCCTCGGGGTGCCGGCCGCCGACGGGAAGCCGCGCTACGTCCTGGACATCTCGCCGGTGAACAACACCGTTACGGTCGGCCCGGCCGACGCCCTGGACGTCACCGCCCTGACCGCCATCCGCCCTCGCTGGTGCGGCACGCCGCCCGCCGCCGGGGTCCCGGCGACGTACACCGCCCAGCTGCGCGCGCACGGCGCGGACGTACCGGTGACCGTGGAGCTGGACCCCGACACCCAGGAGCTGTGGGTCCGCTTCACGGGCGAGCCGGTGCGCGGGATCGCGCCCGGCCAGGCGGTCGTCCTCTACGACGGCACCCGCGTCGTCGGCTCGGCCACGATCGCGACGACGGAACGCCGTACGCAGGCGCGCGCCACCGCTTGACGTCACCCGGTCAGCAGGCGGCCCGGCCGCAGTCGCTGATCAGCTGACTCTTCGCCGCAAACCCCGCCCCTTCAGGCCGGGGAGGACGTCAAGCTCAGTTCCGAGTTCAACACACACCAAGCTCCGACCTCACCGCCCAGGTCAAAGCCGCCGCCACCGAGGTCGCCCACGAAGGCGGCCCCCTCGCCGTCAACTCCGTCCCCGCCGCCTCCCCGCCCGGCCACGCCTCATCCCTCGCCCTTCAAGCCTTCGGCCACGGCTACTCCCTTGGGTACATCGTCTGCGGCACTGCCGCCATCGCCTCCTGCCTGCTGGCCCTTCGCTCCGCCGACGGAACGGAGCCGGTCGACGCCGGGGACTAGGGGATGCGCCGCGAGTGCCCCTTGCCTTCCTACCATGGGTAGCCGAGCTTGGGGCATAGGGAGTAGCATTTTGGGTATGAAGATTAGTGTTAGCCTGCCGGAAACGGACATCGCCTTCGTCGATGAGTACGCGGCCAAGAACATCGCCGAGTCGCGCTCGGCCGTCATACACGCTGCGATCGAGCTGTTGCGCGCCTCGCAGATGGAAGAGGAGTACGCCGCCGCCTGGGAGGAATGGGACAGCAGCGACGACGCTCGCCTGTGGGAGCAGACCACGGCCGACGGGATTACCGATGCGGCGCGGTGACATCTATCTGGTCGATCTGGAACCGGTGCGCGGCAGCGAGGCGAGCAAGGCACGGCCCGCCGTCATCGTCTCGAACGACGCGGCCAATCGATCGGCCGAGCGCGCCGGTCGCGGGGTGTTGACGGTGGTTCCGGTGACGTCCAATACGAGCAGGGTCTTCCCATTCCAAGTACTGCTCGAAGCTGAGGCGTGTGGTCTGCCCAAGGATTCAAAGGCCCAGGGCGAACAGGTCCGTGCTGTAGCAGTCGAGCGTCTACTCCGCCGTGTCGGATCCCTACCGGCTGACGTGATGGTTCGGCTCGATGTCGCACTGCGGCGGCATCTGGCATTGTGAGGTCCCGACGATGCCGCAAATCGTAGGGACCGCTGCCCGCACGCGGTCGTAGGCTCGCGTCCATGAATATCTGCGTCTTCCTCTCCGCCGCCGACCTGGACGAGCGCTACACCGGCCCCGCCCGTGAATTCGCCGAGCTGGTGGGGAAGGGCGGCCACACCCTGGTGTGGGGCGGCTCGGACGTGGGCCTGATGAAGGTCGTGGCCGACGGCGTGCAGGAGAACGGCGGCAGGCTGGTCGGGGTCTCCGTGGGGTTCCTGGCCGCCAAGGCGCGTACGAACGCCGACGAGATGCTGATCGCCGGCGACCTCGCCGAGCGCAAGGCGCAGTTGCTGGCGCGCTCCGACGCGGTGGTGATCATGGTGGGCGGTACGGGGACGCTGGACGAGGCGACGGAGATCCTGGAGCTGAAGAAGCACGGCCTGCACGCCAAGCCGGTCGTGCTGCTCAACACGGCGGGCTTCTACGACGGGCTGAAGCAGCAGTTCCTGCGGATGGAGGACGAGGGCTTCCTGCCGCTGCCGCTGACCGAACTCGTGCTCTTCGCCGAGGACGGCGCGTCGGCGCTGGCGTATCTGGAGGAGGCCGTCGGCATCCGGTGACGGGGATGGGATCATGGTCGGCATGGCGACTCATCTGATCACCGGCGCCGGTTCCGGCATCGGCGCCGCTGTCGCGCGGCGCCTCATCGAGCGGGGCGACGAGCTGTGGCTGCTGGCGCGTGACGCGGGGCGGGCGAAAGAGCTGGCGGAGGCCTTCCCCGGGGCTCGTACGCTGGTCGGGGACCTGGCCGCGCCGGAGCGGCTGTCCTGGGCGCTGTCGCACCAGGAGCTGCCGGAGCGGCTGGACTCGCTGCACCACATCGCGGGCATCGTCGAGCTGGGCGCGATCGGCGACCTCACCCCGAAGATCTGGCAGCAGACGCTGGCGGCCAATCTGGTCGCCCCCGCCGAGCTGACCCGGCTCGTGCTGCCCCAACTGCGGCTGGCGCGCGGCCATATCGTCTTCGTCAACTCCGGCGCGGGCCTGAACGCGCACGCCGAGTGGGGCGCGTACGCCGCCAGCAAGCACGCGCTGAAGGGGCTCGCCGACGCGCTGCGCCTGGAGGAGCACGGCAACGGCGTCCGCGTCACCTCGGTCTACCCGGGCCGGACGGCGACGCCGATGCAGGCCAAGGTGCATCGGCACGAAGGCAAGGAGTACGACGCCGCGCGCTGGATCGACCCGGCGTCGGTGGCGACGACCATCCTCACGGCGATCGATCTGCCGCGCGATGCGGAGATCTACGACCTCACGGTGCGACCGGGACGTTAGGCGGGTCTCGTACGCTTCGTGCGTGAGTACGGATGAGTTTGTGCTGCCCGAAGGGGCGGCGACGGGGACCGGGTCCATGCCGGGCGAGGACGCCCGCGAGGCGGCGCGTACGGCGACGGGGGCGGTGGAGGCACTGCCCTTCCTGCCCGAGCTGCCGGCCCGGGGCCCCGGCGCGGACATGCTCGGGCGGACGCTCGGGATGCTGGTCGAGCTGTACGCCCGGGTGGAGCCCAGCGGCTGGCGCTTCGGGGACCGGCCCGGGCGGGACACCCGGCGCGCCAGGGCGTGGCTGGGGGAGGACCTGGACGCGCTGGAGGAGTTCACGCAGGGGTACGACGGCGTGCTGAAGCTGCAGGCCGTCGGCCCGTGGACGCTCGCGGCCGGCGTCGAGCTCAAGAACGGCGAGGCCGCGCTCTCCGACGCCGGGGCCTGCCGGGACCTCACCGAGTCCCTCACCGAGGGCCTGCGGCTGCATGTCGCCGACGTACGCCGCCGCATCCCCGGCGCCCGGCTCGTCCTGCAGTTGGACGAGCCCTCGCTGACCGCTGTCCTGCTCGGGCAGATCAGGTCGGCCAGCGGCTACCGGACGTACCGGGCGGTGGACCGCCAGGTGGTGGAGGGCGGCCTGCGGGAGGTGATCGGCGGTGTCGGGGCGCCGGTGATCGCCCACTCGTGCGCGCCGGAGGTGCCCTTCGCGCTGCTGCGCCGGGCCGGGGTCGCCGGGGTGTCGTTCGACTTCGAATTGCTGACGGAGAGTGACTGGGACGCCTTCGGGGAGGCCGCCGAAGCGGGGACCGCGCTCTTCGCCGGTGTCGTGCCGGGCACGGACTCCCGATTGTCAGACCCTGCCGGTAGCGTCAGTGGTGTTCGGGCGCTGTGGCGCAGGCTGGGACTGGCACCGGGGGCCTTGGGCCGCTCCGTTGCCGTCACCCCGTCCTGTGGTCTGGCGGGGGCCTCACCGGCCTATGCCCGTGCCGTGCTCGAGCACTGCTCGAAGGCGGCACGATCGCTCGTCGACAACCCAGAGTGAGGAAGGACGGGGAAGTGGAGATTCCTGCCAAGGTACGCGAGCAGCACGGCCGGCTGGCCGAAGAGGTCGAGGAGCACCGCTTCCGCTACTACGTCAACGACGCCCCGGTCGTCAGCGACGCCGACTTCGACCGCCTCCTGCGGAAGCTCGAGGCGCTGGAGGAGGAGTATTCGGAGCTGCGCACCCCCGACTCCCCGACGCAGAAGGTCGCGGGCGCGTACGCGACCGAGTTCACCTCCGTCCAGCACCGCGAGCGCATGCTCTCCCTCGACAACGCCTTCGAGGACGAGGAGCTGGACGCCTGGGCCGAGCGCATCGTCGCCGAACTGGGCGCCCCCGACAACGAACACAGCCCGTACCACTTCCTCTGCGAGCTCAAGGTCGACGGCCTCGCCGTCAACCTCACGTACGAGCACGGCCGGCTCACCCGCGCTGCGACCCGGGGCGACGGCCGCACCGGCGAGGACATCACGCCCAACGTCCGCACCATCGCCGAGATCCCGGACCGGCTGGCCGGGGACCGGATCCCGGCGCTGGTGGAGATCCGCGGCGAGGTCTACTTCCCCATGGAGAAGTTCGAGGAGCTGAACGCCCGCCTGGTCGAGGCGGGCGACAAGCCCTTCGCCAACCCGCGTAACGCGGCGGCCGGTTCGCTGCGCCAGAAGGACCCCCGGGTCACCGCGAGCCGCCCGCTGCACATGGTGGTGCACGGCATCGGCGCCCGTGAGGGCTTCGACATCGACCGGCTGTCGCAGGCGTACGACCTGCTGCGCGAATGGGGCCTGCCGACCACCACCCACGCCCGCGTCGTGGACACCCTCGCCGAGGTCAAGGAGGTCATCGCCTACTACGGCGAGCACCGCCATGACGTCGAGCACGAGATCGACGGCATCGTCATCAAGATCGACGAGATCCCGCTCCAGGGCCGCCTGGGCTCCACCGCCCGCGCCCCGCGCTGGGCCATCGCCTGGAAGTACGCCCCGGAGGAGGTCAACACCAAGCTGGTCGACATCCGCGTCGGCGTCGGTCGTACCGGCCGGGTCACGCCCTACGCCGTGGTCGAGCCGGTCAAGGTCGCCGGATCCGAGGTCGAGTTCGCCACCCTGCACAACCAGGACGTGGTGAAGGCCAAGGGCGTGCTCATCGGCGACACCGTGGTGCTGCGCAAGGCCGGCGACGTCATCCCGGAGATCCTCGGCCCGGTCGCCGATCTGCGGGACGGCACCGAGCGGGAGTTCGTGATGCCCGCCGAATGCCCGGAGTGCGGGTCGGAGCTACGGCCGATGAAGGAGGGGGACATCGACCTGCGGTGCCCCAACGCCCGCTCCTGCCCTGCCCAGTTGCGTGAGCGGTTGTTCTACCTCGGCGGCCGCAGGTGCCTCGACATCGAGAGCTTCGGCTACGTCGCGGCCGCCGCCCTCACCAAGCCGCTGGAGCCTGCCGATCCGCCGCTGCGCGACGAGGGCGATCTGTTCGACCTCAAGGTCGAGGACCTGCTCCCCATCAGGGCGTACGTACTCGACCAGGACACCGGCCTGCCCAAGCGCGACCCGGAGAGCGGCGAGCCGAAGATCGCCACGGTCTTCGCCAACCAGAAAGGCGAGCCGAAGAAGAACACCCTCGCCATGCTGGACAACATCCAGGCCGCCAAGCAGCGCCCGCTGGCCCGGATCATCACCGGGCTGTCGATCCGTCACGTCGGCCCGGTCGCCGCCGAGGCCCTGGCCCGCGAATTCCGCGACCTGGACCGGATCAAGGACGCGGGGGAGGAGGAGCTGGCGGCCGTCGAGGGCGTCGGCCCGACCATCGCGGCCTCGCTCAAGCAGTGGTTCGCCGAGGACTGGCACCTGGAGATCATCGAGAAGTGGCGGCGCGCCGGGGTCAAGTTCACCGAGGAGGGCTCCGACGAGGGGCCGCGCCCCCTCGAAGGGCTCACCGTCGTTGTCACCGGCACCCTCGCCACGTACACCCGGGACGGCGCGAAGGAAGCGCTCGGCAGCCGGGGCGCGAAGGTCACCGGCTCGGTGTCGAAGAAGACCGACTTCGTGGTGTTCGGCGACAACCCCGGCTCGAAGTACGACAAGGCCGTCCAGCTGAAGGTGCCGGTCCTGGACGAGGACGGCTTCGGCGTACTCCTCGAACAAGGTGCCGAAGCTGCCCGGGAAGCGGCGGTCAACCCGGCCGAGTGACGGCACGTCATCACCCGTTCGGCCGATGTCACCAGGATGCGTGCGGCCAGGTCGCATTCGGGCAACAGCAGCCGATCGGCGCCCGTGGCAGCCCTATCCGGCCTACTGTTGAGAAGCGCGCCTCCATCCCGTGGACCAAAGGCGTGATTGATCAACCGGCACGGGCTGCGAGAGGGACGGGCATGGAACCGACGGACAGCGCCGGACCGGCGCGACGGCTGAGTCAGTCAGCCGCGCCGGCGCTGCCATCGGCAGCACTGAGGTACGCGGTCGTCGGCGCCGCCGGGCTGGCACTCGGCATCGGCGTCGCCCGGATACAACTGGACGGCGACGCGCTCTTCCCCGGCTCCACCGTGGGCTGGGCCTTCGCCGTCCTGACCGGCATCATCGTCGGCCACCTCGTCGCCATGGGCCGCGACCGCTGGTGGGGCGGCACCGGATCCGGCGCCTCGCTCACCCTGGCCATGCTGCTGCTCTACGGCTGGGTGCCCGCCGTCCTGGTCAGCCTCGCCGTCGTCGTACTCGTCGGCTGCGCCCGCCGGCACCGCTGGCGGCAGGCCCTGCTGCACGGCGCCGTCGACATCCTCGGCATCGGCGCGGCCTCGCTGGGACTGGCCGCCTTCGGCACCCATCCCTCGGCCGAGCAGCCCTGGTACCCCTCCACTTGGGGGATGGCCGCCGTACCGGCTGTCATCATCTCCGCGCTCGCCTACCTCGCTGCGACCCGCACCCTTCTGTGGTATGCCATCGTCCCACGCGACGGCGGCCTCCCCACGGTGGCCCGTACGGCACTGATCCGGCAGGGGCTCGTCGGCGTCGCGCTGCTCGGCATCTCGCCGCTCATCATCGTCGTCGCCGTACAACTCCCCGTACTGCTCCCGCTCTTCGCGGTGCCGCTCATCGCGCTGGACTCCACGCTCTGGATCGCGCACGCCCGGGCCGAGGAACAGTTGCGGGATCCGCTCACCGGGCTGCCGAACCGTCAGTGGCTGCTGGAGCGCGCCTGGAGTGCCCTGGACGACGCGGAGCGTAACGGCGACCGGACAGCGTTGGTGCTGATCGACCTGGACAAGTTCCGCTCCGTCAACGACACGCTCGGGCACCTGGCCGGCGACCGGCTGCTGCTGCAGATCGCGGACCGCCTCCGGCTCGCCCTCCCAAGGGGCGCCGAGGCCGCGCGGCTCGGCGGCGACGAGTTCGCGGTGCTGTTGCCGACCTGCGACTCGCCGACCCGGGCCCAGCGGATCGCACGGACGCTGGTGGCCGCGCTGAGCTCGCCTTTAAGCCTTGACGGTCTGACCCTGGTCCTCGAAGCGAGCGCCGGGGTCGCCGTCTATCCGGACCACGCCGGCGACGCGGAGGGCTTGCTGCAGCGCGCCGACGTCGCGATGTACCAGGCGAAACTTGACCGCAGCGGCGTCGAGGTCTACGAGGCCAAGCGCGACGGCAACACCCCCGACCGGCTGGGCCTCCTCGGCGACCTGCGCCGCGCGCTGGACGCCGGCGACGTCGAATTGCACTACCAGCCCAAAGTCCGCTTCGACGGCCAGGTAGCCGGGCTGGAAGCCCTCGTCCGGTGGGTCCACCCCGAGCGCGGCCGGGTCAGTCCCGAGGACTTCATCGCCATCGCCGAGACCTCCGGGCTCATGCCGCAGCTCACCGAGTACGTCCTGGAGAAGGCCCTCGGCCAGATCGCCCGCTGGCGGGCCATGGGGCTCGAGGTGCCGGTCGCCGTCAATGTCTCGCCGCGCGACGTGCACTCGCCCGGCTTCGCCGGCGCCGTGGCCGCGCGGCTCGCCCGGCACGGGGTCCCGCCGGGGGCGCTGCAGCTGGAGATAACGGAACACGTACTCCTCGAGGACCCGCAGCGGGCCGCCGACACCCTCGCCGGGCTGACCGGGCACGGCGTGAAGATGTCGCTGGACGACTTCGGCACGGGGTATTCGTCTCTGGTGCATCTGCGGCGGCTGCCGGTGAGCGAGCTCAAGATCGACCGGTCGTTCGTGGCCCGGCTCGTCGTCGATGCGGAGGACGCGGAGATCGTGCGCTGCACGATCGACCTCGCGCACTCACTCGGGCTGTTCGTGGTGGCCGAGGGCGTCGAGGACGACGAGACGTGGGAGCGGCTCCGGGACCTCGGCTGCGACGCCATCCAGGGCTGGCTGGTCGCTGCCGCGATGCCACCCGAGGAGACCACGGCCTGGCTGCGGCTTCGTGGCCGTACGGGGTGGCACCGCCCCAGGGAGCTCGAGGCCGCGCCCGCGCCTGCGCCCGCGCCTGCGGCGCAGGCCGTACCGGACGTCGGCTGAGCTGCGCTCCGGGTGCCCCAGGCCTGGCGGCCGGGCGGTGTCTCCCACCCTCCCCCAGCCTTCGGCCGGGGCCCCCATCTCGCTTCGCTCGCCCATGCGGCTAGGTGGTTGGCTTTCTGTGGCGCCTGTGGGGGTGAAGCATCGCCGGCGGCGCTCACTCCGTGCAGCCTTCGGCGCTCGGCCACCGTCAGCCGAAGAACAGAGCCGCACGGGCGAGCGAAGGGAGGGTGGGAACCCCACGTCCGGCCGCAGGCCGGGCGTACCCGACCCGCGGCGGAGGCGAAGCCGCAAAGCGTTTCGCTCCGTGGGGGCCCGCCCCCATAGGATTGGTCCGAAAACACCAAACTCACCCCCAGAGGATCGCTGCATGCCTGGCATCACGCGCGAGGAGGTCGCCCACCTCGGCCGGCTGTCGCGTCTTGAGCTGAAGGACGAAGAGCTCGATCACTTCGCCTCGCAGCTGGACGAGATCATCGGCGCGGTAGCCCGCGTCTCCGAGGTGGCCGGCGAGGACGTACCCCCGACCTCCCATCCGCTGCCGCTGACCAATGTCATGCGCCCTGACGAGGTCAGGCCGAGCCTGACCCCGGCGGAGGCGCTGTCCGGCGCCCCGGCCCAGGAGCAGCAGCGCTTCAAGGTGCCGCAGATCCTGGGGGAGGACTGATCACGATGACCGATCTCACCAGGCTCAACGCAGCCGAGACCGCCGCGACCATCGCGTCCGGCGAGGCATCCGCTGTCGAGGTGACCCAGGCGCACCTGGATCGCATCGGCGCAGTCGACGAGAAGGTGCACGCCTTCCTGCACGTCGACACCGAGGGCGCCCTCAAGGCGGCCAAGGCGGTCGACGACAAGCGCGCCGCGGGAGAGAAGCTCGGGCCCCTCGCGGGAGTCCCGCTCGCCCTCAAGGACATCTTCACCACGAAGGGCGTCCCGACGACCGTCGGCAGCAAGATCCTCGACGGCTGGATCCCGCCGTACGACGCGACGCTCACCACCCGCCTGCGGAACGCCGGAATCGTGATCCTCGGCAAGACCAACATGGACGAGTTCGCCATGGGGTCCTCCACCGAGAACAGCGCCTACGGCCCGACCGGCAACCCGTGGGACCTCACCCGGATCCCCGGCGGCTCCGGTGGTGGCAGTGCCGCCGCCCTGGCGTCCTTCCAGGCACCGCTGGCGATCGGCACGGACACCGGCGGCTCCATCCGCCAGCCCGCCGCCGTCACCGGCACCGTCGGTGTGAAGCCGACGTACGGTGCGGTGTCCCGGTACGGCATGGTGGCGTTCAGCTCGTCGCTCGACCAGGGCGGCCCCTGCGCACGCACGGTGCTGGACGCGGCGCTGCTCCACGAGGCCATCGCGGGCCACGACCCGATGGACTCGACCTCGATCGACGCGCCCGTACCGCCGGTCGTCGAGGCCGCGCGCAACGGCAATGTCAAGGGACTTCGCGTCGGCGTCGTCAAGGAGTTCAGCGGCGAGGGCTACCAGGCCGGCGTCGTCGAGCGGTTCAACGGCGCGGTGGAGCTGCTGCGCGAGCTGGGCGCGGAGATCGTCGAGCTCTCCTGCCCCTCCTTCACGTACGCGCTGGCCGCGTACTACCTGATCGCCCCGTCCGAGGCGTCCTCGAACCTCGCCCGTTTCGACGGCCTGCGCTACGGCATCCGGGTCGGCGACGACGGCACCCGCTCCGCCGAGGAGGTCACCGCCCTCACCCGCGAGGCCGGGTTCGGCCCCGAGGTGAAGCGCCGGATCATGCTCGGTACGTACGCGCTCAGTTCCGGCTACTACGACGCGTACTACGGCAGCGCCCAGAAGGTCCGCACCCTCATCACGCGGGACTTCGAGCGCTCCTTCGGTTCGGTCGACGTGATCATCTCGCCGACCACGCCGACGACCGCCTTCCCGATCGGGGAGCGGGCGGACGACCCGATGGCGATGTACCTCGCCGACCTGTGCACCATCCCGGCCAACCTGGCGGGCAACTCGGCCATGTCCGTACCGTGCGGCCTCGCCCCCGAGGACGGTCTGCCGGTGGGTCTGCAGATCATCGCCCCGGCGCTGGCCGATGACCGGCTCTACCGTGTCGGTGCCGCCGTGGAGGCGGGCTTCATCGCACGCTGGGGGCACCCGTTGCTGGAGGAGGCTCCGACGCTGTGAGCAAGCTCGAAAAGGCCAAGGGCTTCAAGAAGTCCAAGCCCGGCACCTACCTGTCCATCGGTACGACCCTCTTCGGCACCCTCGGTGTCATCAAGCAGGTGAAGAGGGGCAAGGCCGAGAGCGACAAGCTGCTGCTGCTGGACGCGGTGATCAGTGCCGCGGCCATCGCGACCGGCATCGCGCTGCTGGTGCGCGAGCTGCGCCGGCTGGGCGACGACGACGTGCTGGCGGGTTGATAGGAATGACTGTGACTCACGACCTGGTGTCATACGAGGACGCCCTCAAGGCGTACGACCCGGTGATGGGCCTCGAGGTCCACGTCGAACTCGGCACCAAGACCAAGATGTTCTGCGGCTGCTCCACCGCGCTCGGCGCCGAGCCCAACAGCCAGGTCTGCCCTGTCTGCCTGGGTCTGCCCGGCGCGCTGCCGGTGGTCAACGCGATCGGCGTCGAGTCGGCCATCAAGATCGGCCTCGCGCTCAACTGCGAGATCGCCGAGTGGTGCCGCTTCGCCAGGAAGAACTACTTCTACCCGGACATGCCGAAGAACTTCCAGACCTCCCAGTACGACGAGCCGATCGCCTTCAACGGCTATCTGGACGTCTCGCTGGAGGACGGCGAGGTCTTCCGGGTGCAGATCGAGCGCGCCCACATGGAGGAGGACACCGGCAAGTCCACCCACGTGGGCGGCGCCACGGGCCGTATCCACGGCGCCACGTACTCCCTCCTGGACTACAACCGGGCCGGCATCCCGCTGATCGAGATCGTCACCAAGCCGATCGAGGGCGCGGGCGTGCGGGCGCCGGAGGTGGCGAAGGCGTACGTCGCCGAGCTGCGTGAGCTGATCAAGGCGCTGGGCGTTTCCGAGGCCCGTATGGAGATGGGCCAGATGCGCTGCGACGTCAACCTGTCGCTGCGGCCCCACGGCGAGAAGAAGCTCGGCACCCGCAGCGAGACCAAGAACGTCAACTCGCTGCGCAGCGTCGAGCGCGCCGCCCGCTACGAGATCCAGCGCCACGCGGCGGTGCTGTCCTCCGGCGGCACGATCGTCCAGGAGACCCGGCACTTCCACGAGGAGGACGGCTCCACCACCCCCGGCCGGATCAAGGAGGAGGCCGAGGACTACCGGTACTTCCCCGAGCCGGACCTCGTCCCGATCGCGCCCGCGCGTGAGTGGGTCGAGGAGCTGCGTGCCGGACTGCCCGAGCTGCCGAGCGTACGGCGAAAGCGGCTGCAGGAGGACTGGGGCATCGCCGACCACGAGATGCAGTCGGTTCTCAACGCCGGTGCCATCGACCTCATCGTCGCCACGATCGAGGCCGGGGCGGACGCGGCGTCGGCCCGCAAGTGGTGGATGGGCGAGCTGGCCCGCCGCTCCAACGAGGACGGCGTGGAGCTGGCCGAGCTGCCGATCACCCCGGCGCAGGTCGCCCGGGTCTCGGCGCTGGTCTCGTCCGGTGACCTGAACGACAAGCTGGCCCGCCAGGTCATCGAGGGCGTACTCGCAGGCGAGGGCGACCCGGACACCGTCGTCGAGAAGCGCGGCCTCAAGGTCGTCTCGGACGAGGGCGCGCTCGGCGCCGCCGTCGACGAGGCCATCGCGGCCAACGGCGCCATCGCCGACAAGATCCGCGGCGGCAACCTCGCGGCGGCCGGCGCGCTCATCGGCGCGGTCATGAAGATCACCCGAGGCCAGGCTGACGCCAAGCGCGTCCGCGAACTGGTCCTGGAGAAGCTCGGCGTGCAGGGCTGAGCTGCGCGTACGCAAGGAAGGGGCGGTTCTCCCGTGACGGGAGAACCGCCCCTTCGCCGTTTAATCCCGTCTGAGAATTCCGTTAGCGAGCTGTGACCATCCCCACGTCCGCCCCAAAGGATCTTTCCAGCCTGAAAGAGTGACTGGTGTTCGTGATGTGTTCTTTGAGGGTCATTTCCCTGAAAGATCCACGTATCCCAGGGAAGAGCAGTGAATGGCCGCACTCGCACGTTGGTGTCTGAACCGCCGTCTCGTCGTTCTCGCTCTGTGGCTCGCCGCACTGGTCGGCCTGAGCACCGCGGCCGCCGTCACCGGCTCCGCCTACTCGAACAACTACGAGATATCGGGCACCGAGTCGGGTAAGGCCACCGCCCTTCTCCAGCAGGCCTTCCCCGGCCAGTCCGGCGACAGCGACACCATCGTCTGGCACACCGGCCAGGGCACCGTCCGTGCCGCCGACGTCAAGAGCAGCCTCACCACGGCCCTCGACAAGGTCGCCAAACTGCCCGGCGTGGCCTTCGTCACCAGCCCGTACGGGGCCGACGGCACCGGGCAGATCAGCCAGGACGGCCACACCGCCTACGCGACGGTGACCTTCGCCGCCGCGTCGCAGAACATCAGCCCGAGCCAGGCGAAGGCCGTCGTCGACACCGCCCAGAAAGCCGCGAGCGCCAACGTCGACGTCGAGCTGGGCGGCAGCGCCATCGCCCTCACCGAGGGCACCACGACGCACATCAGCGAGCTGGTCGGGGTGGCCGTGGCCGCCGTGGTGCTGCTGCTCGCCTTCGGCTCGCTCTTCGCGATGTTCCTGCCGATCATCACCGCGCTGGTCAGCGTCGGCACCGCGTACATGGGCATCGAGTTGCTCGGCCACCTCATGACGGTCGCCGACTTCGCGCCGATGCTCGGCATGCTCATCGGCCTGGGCGTCGGCATCGACTACGCACTCTTCATCGTCACCCGGCACCGCAGAGGCCTCAAACAGGGTCTGTCGGTGCGCGAGGCCGCCGAGAAGGCGGTGAGCACGACCGGCAGGGCGGTGGTGTTCGCAGGCGGCACGGTTTGCGTGGCGCTGCTGGGGATGCTGATCCTGCGGCTGAGCTTCCTCAACGGCGTCGCGATCGCCGCGTCGCTGACCGTGCTGCTGACGGTGGCCGCCTCCGTGACCCTGCTGCCTGCACTGCTGGGCATGATCGGCATGAAGGCCCTCAGCCGGCGCGAACGCCACCGGCTCACCGAACACGGCCCGCAGCCCACGCTGCCCACCGGGATCGCCGCGCGCTGGTCGGCCTTCGTCGAGCGGCATCCGCGGCTGCTCGGCACGCTCGCGGCGGGCGTGATGCTGGTGCTGGCGCTGCCCACGCTGTCCCTGCACCTCGGCTCGTCCGACCAGGGCAACAATGCGGCGACCACCACCACGCGCCAGGCGTACGACCTGCTGTCCCGAGGCTTCGGGCCCGGCTTCAACGGCCCGCTGCAGTTGGTCGCCGAGACCGACAACGCCGCCGACAAGGTCGCCCTGGAGCAGCTCACCGCCACCCTCAAGCACACCGCGGGCGTCGCCGAGGTCGGCGTCCAGTCGGCCGACCACGGCAGCGACGTCCAGGTGGTCACGGTCGTGCCGACCACCTCTCCGCAGTCGCAGGCCACCGACGCCCTGGTGGGCAACCTGCGCGACCATGTCATCCCGGAGGCCGCGGAGGGCACCTCGCTGCAGGTCTACGTCGGCGGGGTGACGGCCAGCTACGCCGACTTCGCCTCGGTGATCGTCGGCAAGCTGCCGCTTTTCGTCGGATCGGTGGTGGCGCTGGGCTGCCTGCTGCTGCTCCTGGCCTTCCGCAGCATCGGCATCCCGCTCAAGGCCGCCGTAATGAACATCGCCGCCGTCGCCTCCTCCTTCGGCATCGTCGTCGCGATCTTCCAGTGGGGCTGGGGGAGTGAGCTGTTGGGCCTCGGCAGCGCCGGGCCGATCGAGCCCTTCCTGCCGGTGATCATGGTCTCCGTACTCTTCGGGCTCTCCATGGACTACCAGGTCTTCCTGGTCAGCCGCATGTACGAGGAGTGGCAGGAGACCCATGACAACCGCCGGGCGGTCCGGGTCGGCCTCGCCGAGACCAGCCGTGTGATCAACTCGGCGGCCGTCATCATGATCTCCGTCTTCCTCGCCTTCGTGCTGAGCGGCGACCGTACGATCGCCATGTTCGGCATCGGCCTGGCGGCCGCTGTCGCGCTGGATGCCTTCGTCCTGCGTACGCTCCTCGTCCCGGCCCTGATGCACATGATGGGCAGCTGGAACTGGTGGCTTCCGGACTGGCTGGAGCGCCGCCTGCCACGTCTGAGCATCGAGGGAACGGCCGATGCGGCAGGGACGGGCGGGGATTCTTCGCGCACGCTCAGAGAACTCTCAGATTCCGCACCTACGGTGAGCGCCCATGGAGACCACGAAGACCGCTGAGGCGGCCGAAAGCGCCACCGAGACCGAAATCGACGCCAAGGCGGCCGAGGTCGAACCGGACAACAACCTTCTCGTCGAGGACGAGACGAAGACCGAAAACGACAGCGACACGGACAGCGAGATAGACGCGGACGACGCGGACTTCATCGCGTCCTACGACGACGGGTCGGAGCCCGTGGCGGCCTCCACCGGCGTCCTGGCCGGTGCCGGAGCCGTGATCGGCGCCGGACTGGGCCTGTCCTCGCTGACCGGCACTTGGATCGGCACGCTGATGTCCGACCGCCAGCAGCTGATCGGCCAGATCAACTCCTCCTCCGCCGCCACCGCCACGCAGATCGCCCAGATCTACGGCTCCCCCTGGCACACCGTCGCCCTCTTCAACGGCCTCTTCGGCCTCGCCGCGATCATCGTCGCCGGCGTCGTGCTCCTCACCGCGAAGAGCGCCGCCCCCTGGACCCGCGCCGTCGCCTGGGGCGGCCTGGCCCTCGGCGTCCTCGGCCTGTTCATCGCCGGTGTGATGTGGTTCGACGTCTTCACCGACCTCCCGCAGGTCGCCGCGACCACCACCTCGTCCACCACCGGCTGACCTCGGCCGGACATCACCTAAGGCGTCCTACCCGCCGTCTAAGGCCTTCCGAGGCAGCGGCTGCCGGTTTCGTCCGGCCTGCCGGCCACCGGCCCGCAGGCCGGACGAGACCTCAACCAGGCTGCCAGGGCTGCCGCACCGGCCTGAGCGACAGCCTCCGCGACCTGCTGCTCGTACGCCTCGAGACCCTGCCCGACGGCGCCCAGCGGGTGGCCAGGGTGGTCGCCGAGGGCGGCTCCACCGTTGAGTACGCGCTGCTCGCGGCGGTCGCCGGGCTCGCCGAGGACGATCTCATCGAGGCACTGCGAGCCGCTGTCGGCGCCAACCTCCTCCTCCCCACCGACGACGGGGACGGCTACCGCTTCCGCCACTCCCTGGTCCGCGAGGCGGTCGGCGACGATCTGCTGCCCGGCGAACGCGGCCGCATCAGCCGCCGCTACGCCGAGGCGCTGGAGGCCGATCCCTCGCTCATACGCAGCGACGAACGCCCCGCCCGGCTGGCCAGCTACTGGTACCACGCCCATGACGCCGCCAAGGCGCTGCCCGCCGTCCTGCGGGCCTCCGTCGAGGCCCGGCGCCGGCATGCTTACGCCGAGCAACGGCACGTGCTGGAACGGGCGTTGGAGCTGTGGGACAGCGTCCCGGACGAGGTCCGCGAGGGGCTGATCCTGGCTGACTACGGGGAGATCTATCCGCTGTGGTGCGGCTGCGACCCGGGTACGACCCGGCTACGGCAGCTCGACCTCATGTCGGAGATCACCATCGCCGCCCGCCGCAGCGGTGAGCGCGATGCCCTGAGCAACCGGGCCTCGTCCCTGCTGGCTATGGGCCGCTGGACCGAGGCGGCGGACGCCGTCAAGGAAGCGCCCGGCGGAAGGCCGCCAAGGTCCATGCCCGGATCACCGACCGCAGGCGGGACTTCCTGCACAAGCTGACCACTCGAATCGTCCGTGAGAACCAAACGGTCGTGATCGAGGACCTTACCGTCCGCAACCTGTTGAAGAACGGCAAGCTCGCGCGGGCGATCTCTGACGCGTCGTGGACCGAGTTGCGGTCGATGCTGGAGTACAAGTGCGCCTGGTACGGGCGTGAACTCGTGGTGGTCGACCGCTGGTTCCCCAGCTCGAAGCTGTGTGGGGCCTGCGGGACGATCCGGGCGAAGCTGCCGCTGAACGTCCGGGAGTGGACGTGCGACTGCGGCGCGGTGCATGACCGCGACGTGAACGCGGCACGCAATATTCTGGCCGCTGGGCTGGCGGTCACGGCCTGTGGAGACGGTGTAAGACCTCAACGGGAGTCCTCCCGGACGGGGCGGTCGTCGGTGAAGCAGGAAGCCCAGCGGGTGACCGCTGGAACCCCCCGCCCCTAGGCGGGGGAGGGAGTCAACTCACCCAAGACCGCGAGCGTCCACGTCTCCAACATCCTCGCCAAGCTGAGCGTCTCCAGCCGTGGCGAGGCTGCCGCGCTGGCCCACCGGCTCCGGCTGTTCGCGGACGCCGTGGGGTCCTAGGCCCTGTCCGACGAATCCCACCTGCCGCGCGAGGCTCCCCCAGCCTGGCGGCTGGGTGGGGGAGAGTCCCCAGGCACGCGCTCTCGCTGTCGGAGTCGCCCGAGTAGTCCACTGCGAGGGCGATCTCCCCCAGACTTCGTCCGGGGGTGCCCCCACCGCCTTGCGATCACACGCACCAGACGCCGCGGGGCCCGCCCTCCGGGCGGCTGGCGCGCTATTTATCAGACAGGGCCTGGGCGTCAGAGGGAGTCTCGTCGCTCGGGGGCGGGGCCTGGGGGCGTATGACCACCGTGCCGGAGTCGAGGTCTATCGGACCGCGCCCGGGGTCGCTGTCGCCCTCCTCGTCGCGGAAGAGCTCAAGGCGATTTCGCTCGTCGTCGGTGTGCTTACGGCCCGGCGCGAACAGCTCGTCGAAGAGGTCGAACATCGCGTACCCCCAGCAGCATGTCTGGCCGCCAGCGTACGTCAGCCCACCGACAGCCGGAGGATGCGGTCGTCGCCGCTTCTGGGGTTGCCGCGGCCGTCGGTGTTGCTGGTGGTGAGCAGGAGGGTGCCGTCCTGGTCGGCGACGACCGTACGCAGCCGCCCGTAACGGTCGATGAGGAAGGCCTGCGGGGCGGCGGCCGTCTTCGTGCCCTGGAGCGGGATCCGCCACAGGCGGGCCCCCTTGAGGGAGGCCATCCAAATGGAGCCCTTGGCGTACGCGATGCCGCTGGGCGAGGCGTCGTCGGTGCGCCATACGGCGACGGGGTCGACGTAGCCCGGCTGGTGGCCGATGCCCTCGACGACCGGCCAGCCGTAGTTCTCGCCGGGGCGGATCAGATTGAGCTCGTCCCAGGTGTCCTGGCCGAACTCCGCTGCCCACAGCCGCCCCTGGGCGTCCCACGCCAGGCCCTGCACATTGCGGTGGCCGTACGAGTAGACCACCGAGCCGGCGTACGGGTTGCCCGGCGCCGGTTCCCCGTCGGGGGTCATCCGGAGGATCTTGCCGCCGAGCGACTTCCGGTCCTGCGCGAGGCCCCGGTCGCCGCTCTCCCCGGTGCCGGCGTACAGCATCCCGTCCGGGCCGAACGCGATCCGGCCGCCGTTGTGGATCGCCCCGTGCGGGATGCCGCGCAGGATCGTGTCCGGGGCGCCGAGCTGCTCTCCGGCGGGCTTGGACTCGTCGTACAGCACGCGGGCGATGCGATTGTCTGACTCGGTGGTGAAGTACGCGTACACCAGGTGATCGGTGGCGAAGCCGGGCGACAGCGTCAGCCCCAGCAGCCCGCCCTCGCCGCCCGACGAGACCCCGGGGACGCTGCCGACCGTGGTCTTCGCGCCGTTCTTCGCGGCGACCCGCGTGATCTTCCCGGTGTCACGGGATGCGACCAGCAGATCCCCTTCGGGGAGGACGGCCATGCCCCAGGGCGTGTTCAGCCCCGTCGCCACGGTGGCGGTCACCTTCGCGGTTCCCTTCGCCGGGGCGGCGGACTCGGAGACCTGCGGACTCGAGCCCGTCGTGGGCGCCGACGAGGCGGGCGGCGACGACGTCGCGAACGGCGGCACCCGGCCCGACGACGAACAGCCCGCCGCCAGCAGCGCGGTTGCGGCGAACGCCGCAACCGCCACGATCACGGTACGACGTCGCACAGCGGACCCTCCCCGGCAGATCGGCACGGATCAAGCACACCACATCCGTTACCCCGGCGCCCGGCGCTTCCAGGTTCCGGTGGAGGCCCCGGACAAGTCGCCCGGACATGGCCTGCCGGGGTTCCCGGCACCCCGGGCGGTCGGTGGCCCGCGACCTGCACGCCGCCCTGGACGCGCCCGGCGCACCGCCCGCAGGGAGCGCGTCGCCTCAGTCCCAGGACCCCTGGGCGGCGGGGAGGGTGGCGATCTCGGCGAAGTCCTCCGGCGCGAGGCGGAGGGTGGAGGCGCCGGCGTTCTCGGCGGTCCAGCGGCCGCGCTTCGCGCCGGGGACGGGGACGACGTGCGGGCCCCGGGCCAGTACCCAGGCGAGGGCGACCTGGGCGGGAGTGGCGGAGTGCCGCTCGGCGACCCGGCGGAGGCCGGCGACGATGGGCTGGTTCGCGGCCATCATGTCGGCGGTGAAGCGCGGATGCCGGGCGCGTACGTCATCGGGCTCGAAGCCCTGCCCCGGCTTGAGGCTGCCCGTGAGGAAGCCGTTGCCCAGCGGCATGGCGGCCAGGAAGCCGACTCCGCGAGCCGCGCACCACGGCAGCAGGGCGTCCAGCGCTTCCGGCGACCACACCGACAGCTCGGCCTGGACGCAGCTGACCGGGAAGACCTGCTGGACGGATCGCAACTGGCGAAGCGTTTCGTCGTGCATCTGCGCCCCGGCCCGGCGCCCCGCCCGCGCGCCCACCGCGCACAGCCCCAGCGCCCGCACCTTGCCGGCCGTGACCAGCTCCGCCATCGCGCCCCAGGTCTCCTCGACCGGTATCTCGGGGTCGGCGCGGTGCAGCTGGTACAGGTCGATGACATCGGCCTGGAGCCGCCGCAGCGACGCGTCGCAGGCCCGCCTCACATAGCCCGGGCGCCCGTTGGCGACGAGGTGTTGCTCGCCCACGAGCAGGCCGACCTTGGTGGACACGAAAACATCCCCGCGTCGCTCCTTGAGCACCCGCCCCACCAGCAACTCGTTGGTGAACGGCCCGTACATGTCAGCCGTGTCGAGCAGCGACGTACCGAGGTCCAGCGCGGTGTGCACCGCCCGCAGGGAGGTCTCGCCGTCCTGCCGCGAAGCGCTGTACGCCCAGCTCATCGGCATGCATCCCAGCCCCACGGCGCCCACTTCAAGAGCTGCCGCGCCGATTGTCCTGCGCTCCACCTTGGGTGACCTCCCTCGGCCGCCAACTGTGCCATAGCGTGCTGACCATGACTGACCACGCATCCGCCCCCACCGTCTGGCTGCCCATCCCGCCCGCTGAGATCGGCGGACTACCGGAAGGACCGGAGTACGTCTTCTGGGACGGCGCGGCTGACTTCCCCGCTGACCCGGCCTCCGCCGCCTTCTACGCCGTGCCCTACATGAAACCGCCCGAGGTCACCGCCCGCCCGCTGCCGGAGATGACCGGACTGCGGGTCGTACAGACCCTCAGTGCGGGCGTCGACCACGTCACCCCCTATCTGTCGCAACTCCCGTCCGGCGTGCGCCTGTGCAACGCCCGCGGCGTCCACGAGGCGAGCACCGCCGAGCTCACCCTCGCCCTGATCCTCGCCTCGCTGCGCGGCATCCCGCGCTTCGTACAAGGCCAGGAAGCCGAGGAATGGCATGCGGGCTTCTATCCGGCGCTCGCCGACCGGACCGTAATGATCATCGGCTACGGATCGATCGGCGCCGCCATCGAGGACCGGCTCGCGCCCTTCGAGTGCGAGCGGATCGTACGGGTCGCCCGCACCGCCCGCCCGTCGCCCGCCACCACCCTTCCAACGAAGCGCTCCGCGCTGCCCCCCTCGATCGAGCACCCGCGCGGCCCGGTGCACGCCCTGTCCGAACTGCCGGAACTCCTGCCCACCGCCGACGTGGTGATCCTCTCCACCCCGCTCACCGAGGCGACGAAGGGCCTGGCCGGGGCGGACTTCCTGGCCCGCCTCAAGGACGGCGCGCTGCTGGTGAACATGGCGCGGGGCCCCGTCGTCGACACCAAGGCGCTGCTGGCCGAGCTGGAATCCGGCCGGATCCAGGCGGCGCTCGACGTCACCGACCCTGAGCCGCTGCCCGCAGGCCACCCGCTCTGGCACGCCCCGGGCGTCCTCATCAGCCCCCACGTGGGAGGATCCACTTCCGCGTTCCTGCCGCGCGCCAAGCGGCTGCTGCGCGCCCAGGTAGGGCGCTTCGTGGCCGGCGAACCCCTGGAGAACGTCGTGGCGACGACCTGAGGCAGCCACCTGAACTCCCTTGCGTCACCAGGTGACCGCACCCGGTGACGGCACCTCCCCTGTGGTCACGCTGTGTAGAGGAACTATGTCCCTGAGTGACGGAACTGGTGTATCGTCCCGATGGGGGTATGCGCCTCGCGCGGCCACAGGAGGCCGCGAACGGGCGCAGGACGACACAGGACTTGATGGGGGGCGACGGGCGTGCACTGCCAATGGAGAAAGAACCCGACGCGGGACCTCACGGGACCGCCACGGCCACCCTGGACCGCGCGGTGAGTGCGACCGGGGCGGTCCTCGCCGGGCCACCGCTGCAGGGCGGGAAGGCGGGGCTGCTGCCACAGCTGGTCGTCGCGGTGCTCTGCGGGGGATACGCGACCGGTGCGGCCCTGGGCTGGGGCTCGGCCGAGGTGGCCCTCGTCATGGGCGACTTCGGGCTCTCGGCCGCCGCGCTCACCGCCGCCGTCTCCTGCCTGGTGTACGCGGTCAACGGCTCGGGGCGGCGGCACCGGCCCGCCTGGGCGCTGTTCGCGGTCTCCTCCTCCATGGTCGCGCTCGGCAACGGCGTGTGGGGCTGGTACGAGGTCGTGCTGCGCGAGCCCGTGCCGCGTACCTCCATCGCCGACTTCTGCTTTCTGCTCTTCGCCCCACCCGCCATCATCGGCCTGCTGCTGCTCGCCAAGCGCCCGGTCACCCGGGCCGGCTGGGTCTGCCTGGCGCTGGACGCCTGGCTCATCGGCGGCTCGCTGCTCACCCTGTCCTGGAGCCTCGCGCTGGCCCACGCCGCCCAGGGGGAGGGCCGCAGCACCTTCCGCGTCGCGCTCTCGCTCGCGTATCCGCTGCTGGACATCATGCTGGTCAGCATGGTGCTGGCGCTGCACTCCCGGCGTACGTCGGCCAACCGTGCGGCGGTGAACACCGCGATCGCCGCGCTCGCCCTGACCGTGCTGTGCGACGCGCTGTTCACCTCGCCGCTGCTGCGCGAGCACTACAGATCCGGCCAGATCCTCGACGCGGGCTGGTTCGCGGGCAGCATGCTCCTCGCGTACTCCCCCTGGGTGGCCCGGCGCGGGCCGGACTTCCCGCGCCCGCCCGCTCCGGACGCCCTGGCCTCCGGCCGCAAGGTCACCGGGTCGCTCGCCGCCCTCACGCCGTACCTGGCGGCAGCGGTCTGCGTGCTCGGCATCCTCTACAACGCCATCGACGGCCAGAAGGTCGACCGGGTGGTGCTGCTCACGGGCTGCTTCGTGGTGCTCGCCCTCGTCGTACGCCAAGGCATCATGCTGCTGGACAACATCTCCCTCACCCAGGAACTGGCCCAGAAGGAGAACCACTTCCGCTCCCTGGTGCAGGGCTCCAGCGACGTCATCATGATCGCCGCCCCGACCGGCATCCTGCGTTACGTCAGCCCGGCTGCCCAGGGCGTGTACGGGCGGGACGCCGAGGACATGGTCGGCACCGAGCTGTCCTCGCACATCCACCCCGAGGACCTGGGCCGCGTGCTGCACGAGGTGCGCCGGTTTCTGGCCGCCCATCCCACCGAGGAGCCCGCGACCCGTATCGAGTGCCGGATCCGCTCCGGGCGGGGCGGCTGGCTGCACGTCGAGTCCACGGTCAACCGCTACCAGGGCGGCCTCATCTTCAACAGCCGCGATGTCACCGAGCGCGTACGCCTCCAGGCCCAGCTGCAGCACAGCGCCTCGCACGACGCGCTCACCGATCTGCCCAACCGGGCGCTGTTCACCGAGCGGACCCGTCAGGCGCTGAGCGGCCGCCGGGCCGGCGACGGCGAGGCGGGCGGCGTCGCGGTGCTCTTCATCGACCTCGACGGCTTCAAGGCGGTCAACGACACGGTCGGCCATCAGGCCGGGGACGAGCTGCTCATCCAGGCGGCCCGGCGGCTCCAGGAGTCGGTGCGGGCCGGCGACACCGCGGCACGCCTGGGCGGCGACGAGTTCGCCGCGCTCATCTGTGGCACCAGCACCGACCGGCACAAGCGCGAGTACCAGGTGCACGAGATCGCCGACCGGCTGCGCGCCCGCCTCTCCGAGCCGTACCGCTTCGACGGCACCGAACTGCGGGTCGACGCCAGCATCGGCGTCGCCTTCGCCGAGCCCGGCGTCACCCCGGGGGAGCTGCTGCGCAACGCGGACCTGGCGATGTACCGGGCCAAGCAGGCCGGCAAGGGCCGCGTCGAGATGTACGCGCCGCAGATGCAGGCGGACTACCAACGAGAAGCAGTGCGCAGGACCGAGCTGGCCGGGCGGCTGCGCGCCGCGCTGCAAGACGGCGAGTTCACCCTGCTCCACCGGCCGGTCGTGGACCTGCAGGGCGGCCGCATCACCGCCGTCGAGGCGCAGGCCCGCTGGCGCTCCGCCCAGGGCATCCTGTTCACCCCCGCCGAGTTCTTGAGGGTCGCGGAGGACACCGACCGCACCTCCGAGCTGAGCCGCTGGCTGCTCGCCGAGGCCGTCGGGCAGGCCGCGCTTCGGTACGGATCGGGGCACCCCGTTCCCGTAGCCGTACGGATCTCCACGCACCGCCTGATGGACCGCGAGTCACCGGCCCGGGATCTCGAGTCCCTGCTGGCCCGCCACGAACTGCCGCCGGGCGGCCTGGTGCTGGAACTCACCGACCAGGACCCCCGGATCTCGCTGACCGACCTGGAGCGCCGGCTGAGCACCCTGCGCCGGATCGGCGTGCGGATCGCCCTCGGCGGCTTCGGCGCCGGATTCGCGGCGCTGACAGCGCTGCGCAGGCTCCCCGTCGATGTGGTGAAACTCGACCGGTCCTTCACCGACGGTGTGGTGGAATCGCCGAGGCTGCACAAAATCACCGGCGGGCTGATCCGAATCGCCGGGGAGCTCGGCATTCGTACGGTGGCCGACGGGGTGGACCGCCCGGAACAGGTCGTCGCGCTACGCTCGATGGGGTGTACGCACGGCCAGGGTATGGCCTTCTCCGGGCCGCTCGACGAGCACCGGCTGCGCTCCTCGCTGACCCGGGGCAGCTACCCGGTACCAAGGGAGGTGGTGGCCGTTTCCGGCGGTCAGCTGACCGTGCGTAGCAGCCGTACAGTGGACGAGTTGCGCTCAAATAGTGAGACTGCCGTCCCGCCCGCTTGACACTCCGCCCAGGCCAGGAGGAAGGTCAGTGCCATGCGCACCCGAATTCTCGTACTTGGAAAGCGCGTCGGCTGACCCGAGGCCCCTCACCGCCTCGTGGAACGCACCGACGCGCTCCCCTCGCTTGCCTACCGGCACGAGGGGTTTTTTGTTGCCCGGGACTTAGACAAACCACCCTCAATCTTCCGAGAGAAGAGATCGCAGATGACCGAGCAGGCCACCGGGGCCCACCACCCGCAGCCGCGGGCCCGCGGCGCCGCGCCGCACTCCGCCCACCCCGCAGAGCGCGTCACGGGCGCCCAGTCCCTCATCCGTTCTCTCGAGGCGGTCGGCGCCGACACCGTGTTCGGCATCCCGGGCGGTGCGATCCTTCCCGCGTACGACCCGCTGATGGACTCCATCAAGGTGCGCCACATCCTGGTCCGCCACGAGCAGGGCGCCGGCCACGCCGCCACCGGTTACGCCCAGGCGACCGGCAAAGTCGGCGTCTGCATGGCGACCTCCGGCCCCGGCGCCACCAACCTGGTGACCCCGATCGCCGACGCCCACATGGACTCGGTCCCGCTGGTCGCGATCACCGGCCAGGTCGCCTCCAAGGCCATTGGCACGGACGCCTTCCAGGAGGCGGACATCTGCGGCATCACCATGCCGATCACCAAGCACAACTTCCTGGTCACCAACGCGGACGAGATCCCGAAGACCATCGCCGAGGCGTTCCACATCGCCTCCACCGGACGCCCCGGCCCGGTCCTGGTCGACATCGCCAAGGACGCCCTGCAGAACCAGACCGTCTTCTCCTGGCCCCCGCAGGCCGACCTGCCCGGTTACCGCCCGGTGACCAAGCCGCACGCCAAGCAGATCCGCGAGGCCGCCCGGCTGATCAACGAGGCCAAGCGCCCGGTGCTCTACGTCGGCGGTGGCGTCATGAAGGCCCGCGCCACCACCGAGCTGCGGATCCTCGCCGAGCTCACCGGCGCCCCGGTCACCACCACCTTGATGGCGCTCGGCTCCTTCCCCGACAGCCATCCGCAGCACGTCGGCATGCCCGGCATGCACGGCGCCGTCTCCGCCGTCACCGCCCTGCAGAAGGCCGACTTGATCGTCGCCCTCGGCGCCCGCTTCGACGACCGCGTCACCGGCCGGCTCGACACCTTCGCGCCGTACGCCAAGATCGTCCACGCCGACATCGACCCGGCCGAGATCTCCAAGAACCGCACCGCCGACGTGCCGATCGTCGGTGACGCCCGCGAGGTGCTGGCCGACCTGATCGTCGCCGTCCAGGCCGAGCACGAGTCCGGCCACAAGGGCGACTACAGCGACTGGTGGAAGCAGCTCAACAGCTGGCGCGACACCTACCCGCTGGGCTACGACCTCCCCGAGGACGGCAGCCTGTCGCCGCAGCAGGTCATCGAGCGCATCGGCGAGCTGGCCCCGGACCACACCCTGTTCGCGGCCGGCGTCGGCCAGCACCAGATGTGGGCCAGCCAGTACATCAAGTACGAGAAGCCCAACACCTGGTTCAACTCCGGCGGCGCCGGGACCATGGGCTACGCCGTCCCCGCCGCGATGGGCGCCAAGGCCGGCGTGCCCAGTGCGACCGTCTGGGCGATCGACGGCGACGGGTGCTTCCAGATGACCAACCAGGAACTGGTCACCTGCGCGCTGAACAACATCCCGATCAAGGTCGCCATCATCAACAACGGCGCCCTGGGCATGGTCCGCCAGTGGCAGTCGCTCTTCTACAACCAGCGCTACTCCAACACCGTCCTGCACGCCGGTGACACCAACGCCGGCCAGGGCTCCCACACCGGAGCCAGCAAGACCCCGACCGCCGGCACCCGCATCCCGGACTTCGTCAAGCTGTCCGAGGCCATGGGCTGCGTGGGCCTGCGCTGCGACGACCCCGCCGACCTTGACGCGGTCATCGCCAAGGCCAACTCGATCAACGACCGCCCGGTGGTCGTCGACTTCATCGTCCACGAGGATGCCATGGTGTGGCCGATGGTCGCCGCCGGCACCTCCAACGACGAAATCATGGCAGCCCGCGACGTGCGTCCCGACTTCGGCGACGCGGCCGACGACTGAGAGACAGGTAAGACGCCCCCATGTCCAAGCACACACTCTCCGTCCTGGTCGAGAACAAGCCCGGTGTCCTCGCCCGGATCACCGCCCTGTTCTCCCGCCGTGGCTTCAACATCGACTCGCTCGCCGTCGGCACCACCGAGCACCCCGAGATCTCCCGCATCACGATCGTGGTGACCGTCGTCGAGGAACTCCCGCTCGAGCAGGTCACCAAACAGCTCAACAAGCTGGTCAACGTCCTGAAGATCGTCGAGCTGGAAGCCGGCTCGGCCGTTCAGCGCGAACTCGTTCTGGTGAAGGTGCGGGCCGACAACGAGACCCGCTCCCAGATCGTCGAGATCGTCCAGCTGTTCCGCGCCAAGACCGTGGACGTCTCCCCGGAGGCCGTCACCGTCGAGGCCACCGGCAGCGCCGACAAGCTCGAAGCCATGCTCAAGATGCTCGAGCCCTTCGGCATCAAGGAGCTGGTGCAGTCCGGCACCATCGCCATAGGACGCGGTGCCCGCTCCATCACCGACCGCTCGCTGCGCGCCCTCGACCGATCCGCATAGCGAGACCGTCAGACCCTCATCCGCCCGCCGGACGTACTGTGTGGGCAACCCGCCAGATCCAAGGAGAGACCCCAAAGTGGCCGAGCTGTTCTACGACGCCGACGCCGATCTTTCGATCATCCAGGGCCGCAAGGTCGCGGTCATCGGTTACGGAAGCCAGGGCCACGCGCACGCGCTGTCCCTGCGTGACTCGGGCGTCGACGTCCGAGTCGGCCTGCAGGAGGGCTCCAAGTCCAAGGCCAAGGCCGAGGAGCAGGGCCTGCGTGTCGTCTCCGTCGCCGAGGCGGCGGCCGAGGCGGACGTCATCATGATCCTGACCCCGGACCCCATCCAGGCCCGTGTCTACGAGGAGTCCATCAAGGACAACCTCAAGGACGGCGACGCGCTGTTCTTCGGCCACGGCCTGAACATCCGCTATGGCTTCATCAAGCCCCCGGCCGGCGTCGACGTCGCCCTGGTCGCCCCCAAGGGCCCCGGCCACCTCGTGCGCCGCCAGTACGAAGAGGGCCGTGGCGTCCCCTGCATCGCCGGCGTCGAGCAGGACGCGACCGGCAACGCCTTCCCGCTGGCGCTGTCGTACGCCAAGGGCATCGGTGGTACGCGGGCCGGCGTCATCAAGACGACCTTCACCGAGGAGACCGAGACAGACCTGTTCGGTGAGCAGGCCGTGCTGTGCGGTGGCACCGCCGCGCTGGTCAAGGCGGGCTTCGAGACGCTGACCGAGGCGGGCTACCAGCCGGAGATCGCGTACTTCGAGTGCCTCCACGAGCTGAAGCTCATCGTCGACCTGATGTACGAGGGCGGCCTGGAGAAGATGCGTTGGTCGATCTCCGAGACCGCCGAGTGGGGCGACTACGTCACCGGCCCCCGCATCATCACCGACCAGACCAAGGCCGAGATGAAAAAGGTCCTCGCCGAGATCCAGGACGGCACCTTCGCCAACAACTGGATCGCCGAGTACAACGCCGGCCTCCCCCGGTACAACGAGTACAAGAAGGCCGACGAGAACCACCTGCTGGAGACCACCGGCCGCAAGCTGCGCAAGCTCATGTCCTGGGTGGACGAGGAGGCGTAACGCCTCCGATCGCTTGACGCCGTGCTCGCACTGCTCGGCCCCAGGGGGCCTCACTGGCCCCCTGGGATGTTTTTCCGCCGTAACGGCGGGACGCCGGACGGCGCTGTCCGGCGGCGCCGAACCGGCCGCCACCCCGTGTTTCCGCGGGCAAGGGCCGCTCGGCACCGCCGGACAGCGCCGTTTCGCGTCCCGCCGTCGTGGCTGGACAACCCCGGTTTGTCCAGCCCGTACAGCCACGTGCGGGTGATCCTTACCAAACGGCGCAGGACCCGGTCCGTCGCGCCGATACACTCCATTAACAAGCGCGTCAGGCTCACAGCGTCGTGCGTCTTCCACGCGACATGCCATCCTTCTCCACCGCCTTCGGCCGTCGGGACGCGGCCGTTCGCCAGGGACTAGTGAGGACTCACGTGAGCAACCCCGTCGTACTCATCGCTGAAGAGCTGTCGCCCGCCACTGTCGACGCGCTGGGGCCGGATTTCGAGATCCGGCACTGCAACGGCGCCGACCGTGCCGAGCTGCTCTCGGCGATCACCGATGTCGACGCGATCCTGGTGCGGAGCGCCACCAAGGTCGACGCCGAGGCCATCGCGGCCGCCCCGAAACTGCGGGTCGTCGCCCGGGCGGGCGTCGGCCTGGACAACGTCGACGTGTCCGCCGCCACGAAGGCCGGCGTGATGGTCGTGAACGCCCCGACCTCCAACATCGTGACCGCCGCCGAGCTGGCCTGCGGCCTGCTGATCGCCGTCGCCCGCAACATCGCGCCGGCGAACGCCGCGCTGAAGCAGGGCGAGTGGAAGCGGAACAAGTACACGGGCGTGGAGCTGGCCGAGAAGACGCTCGGCGTCGTCGGCCTCGGCCGGATCGGCGCGCTGGTGACGCAACGGATGTCGGCGTTCGGGATGAAGATCGTCGCGTACGACCCGTACATCCAGCCCGCGCGGGCCGCCCAGATGGGCGTGAAGGTGGTCAGCCTCGACGAGCTGCTCGAGGTCTCGGACTTCATCACCGTGCACCTGCCGAAGACCCCGGAGACGGTCGGGCTGATCGGCGAGGACGCGCTGCACAAGGTCAAGCCCTCGGTCCGGATCGTCAACGCCGCGCGCGGCGGGATCGTGGACGAGGAGGCGCTGGCCTCCGCGCTCAAGGAGGGCCGGGTCGCGGGCGCCGGTCTGGATGTGTATGCGAAGGAGCCCTGCACGGACTCCCCGCTGTTCCAGTTCGACAACGTCGTGGCGACCCCGCACCTGGGTGCCTCCACCGACGAGGCGCAGGAGAAGGCCGGTATCTCCGTCGCCCGCTCGGTCCGCCTCGCGCTCGCCGGCGAGCTGGTGCCGGACGCGGTCAACGTCCAGGGCGGGGTCATCGCCGAGGACGTGAAGCCGGGTCTGCCGCTCGCGGAGAAGCTCGGCCGGATCTTCACGGCGCTGGCCGGTGAGGTCGCGGCGCGCCTCGACGTCGTGGTGCGCGGCGAGATCACCCAGCACGATGTGAAGGTGCTGGAGCTGTCCGCCCTCAAGGGCGTCTTCGAGGACGTCGTCGACGAGACGGTGTCGTACGTCAACGCTCCGCTCTTCGCGCAGGAGCGCGGCGTCGAGGTCCGCCTGACCACCAGCAGCGAGTCCCCGGACCACCGCAACCTGGTCACTGTGCGCGGCACCCTCGCCGACGGCCAGGAGCTCTCGGTCTCCGGCACGCTGGCCGGCCCCAAGCACATCCAGAAGGTCGTGGCCGTCGGCGACGACGACGTGGACCTGGTGCTGGCCGACCACATGGCCTTCCTCCGCTACACCGACCGCCCCGGCGTGGTCGGCACGGTCGGACGGATCCTCGGCGAGGCCGGGATCAACATCGCCGGTATGCAGGTGGCCCGGGCGGTGGCCGGCGGTGAGGCGCTGGTGGCGCTGACCGTCGACTCCGCGGTGCCGGCGCAGGTGCTCACCGAGATCTCCGGGGAGATCGGGGCGACCTCCGCCCGCGCGGTCAACCTCGAGGCCTGAGGACCCAGCCGATCATGTCGCACTGTGATGCTGGTCACAGTGCGCCATGATGGGGCCCGTTAGGGTTAACCGGTTGTCGATGTGGACCGTGGGGAGACCGGAGCGGATGGGAACGGTACCGACCACGGAGCAGCAGCTCGCCAGGGCGTTCGCCCCGCTGCTCACCTTCGCGCCGGACCGCCATCGAATACGAACCGTCGCACTGACCCTGCTCTGCTTCGGCGTGATGCTCGGCGTCGGGCTGCAGCAGTGGTCAAACGTCCGGCTCGGCGGCTTCGACCTCGGAATCTTCGACCAGGCGATCCGTGCCTACGCGCACCTCCATCTGCCGCGCTCGCCGATCAAGAACTTCCACCACGACTTCCCGCCGGGCTTCTCGCTGCTCGGCGACCATTTCTCACCGGTCCTGGCGTTCCTCGCACCGCTCTACTGGATCTGGGACGACCCCCGCGTCCTGCTGATCGCCCAGGCCGCGCTCTTCGCCGTCGGCGTGCCCCTGGTGCGGCGCATCACCGTGCGCTGCTTCGCCGACGCCGCCCCCGAGACCTCGCGCACCGCCACCGATCTCGCCGGGCTGGTGTACGCGCTGGGCTGGCCGCTGTTCATGGCCTCCCGCGAGGGGTTCCACGAGGTGGCCTTCGCGGTGCCGCTCACTCTGCTGATGCTGGAGCGCGGCCAGGCCCGCCGCTACGGCGGGGTGATCGTCGCAGCGGTCCTGCTGCTGTGCACCAAGGAGGACATGGGGCTGCTGGTGGCGACGTACGGTGCCGTGCTCGCGCTGCGCAGCGGCGGTCGGGACGGTGAGCGGCGCGGCGTACGGACCGGGCTCGCCCTGCTCGTGGCCGGGCCGGTGGCCTGCTTCGCCGCGATCCGCTGGCTGATCCCGGCGATGGGCGGCGTGTCCGGCTACTACTGGAACTACGGCCGGCTCGGGCCCAACGTCGGCGCGGTGATCGTACGGCTGCTGACCGACCCGGTGACGTCGTTCTCGCTGGCCGTGAACAACTGGCAGAAGGTCTCCCTGCTGCTCTGGCTGTTCCTGCCGCTGCTCTTCCTGCCGCTCCGGTCGGCCACCGTGCTGTGCGCGCTACCGCTGCTGGCCGAGCGGCTCTTCTCGGACAACCCCAGCCACTGGTCGATGGCGCACCACTACGACGCCTTTCTCTGGCCGGTGCTGCTGGTCGCCGCGATCGAGACCCTGGCCCGGCTGCACGCGCGTGCCCCCGGCCGGACCCGCCGCTGGGCGGCTGCCGTAGTCACCGCCTCCCTGGCCATGGGTCTCCTGCTGGGCGTCGCCCGGCTCGCCGACCCCGCCCACTGGGAGCCGAACGCCCCCGAGCGGGCCCTGGTCGAGGCGGCCTCGTTCATCCCCGACGGCGTCACGGTCGAGGCCGACAACAATGTCGCCCCACACCTGACCGCCCGTACGCGCACGCTCATCGCCGACAACACGCCACGCGGCGCCGACTACGTCCTGCTCCAGACGGTGAAGCGGACCTTCCCCTTCGCCTCGGCCGCCCAGGAGCAGGCCCGGGTGCGGCTGCTGCTCGCCCATGGCTACGCCCAGCTGTGGTCGGAGGACGGCGTGGTCCTGCTGTTCCGCACCGTGGACGAGCCCATCCCCGGCATGTACATCCCGGACAAGAACAGCACGCCCGTCAAGGACGTCCCACTGCCGCCGGCGCCCACGCGTTCGTGAACGGACACTGCCGACTACGGTCGCTTAGCACGGGCGGCGGACGAACTCGGGCGTGAACGCTCCGGCGGTCGTAGATTGCTGTGTGTGCCGCACCCTTCCGACGGGCTCGAGGGCCGCCTCCAGAAGTTCCTGCAGGGCGCCGAGGACACCATCCACCTGGTCGTCGCGGTGCTGCTGCTGATTCTCGGGAGCATCCTGCTGGTCGGTGTCGTCAACGACCTCGTGGACGCCTTGAAAGGGCCGTACCACGAGGCGACGATCGTGCTGTCCACGCTGGACAACGGCCTGGTGCTGTTCATCGTGGCCGAGCTTCTGCACACGGTCCGCCTCACCATCAGGAACCGGACACTGGACGCGGAACCCTTCCTCGTCGTGGGTCTGATCGCGGGAGTCCGCAAGGTCCTCATCGTCACCGCCGAGGCCGAGCAGTCGTTCCGGTGGGATCCCCAGGGAATCGAGCTCGTCATCCTGGTCGGGCTGATCTTCGTCATGGCGCTGGCCATCCTGGTCCTGCGGCACGCGACGCGGCCCCGTGACTTCACGCCCCTTGAGGATTCGGGTCCCTGACCGATTGCTCTCGGTAGCCCTTGACCACGTCGCAAATCGGAGCAAATGTTGCAAATAGGACCGGTTAACCGAGACAGGACTTTCTGAGACACGCGTCATGGGTTGATCAGGATTTTCCGGGGACCGTCCGTGCGCCGGATCTCCTCGGGCCCGGGTCAACGACCCGGGTCTTTCGCCGTGCCCCGAAGTCGCGGTCCCTGCGTGTCCTGAAGCCGGGCGGACTTCAGCGCCATGTGCAGCAGCAGCCGGTCCTCGCCGCAGTCGAGGTCGAGGCCGGTGAGCTGCTCGACCCGGGAGAGCCGGTAGTAGAGCGTCTGGCGGTGGATGCGCAGCTCGGCGGCGGTGCGTCCGGCCTGCCCCGCGCAGTCGAGGTAGACCTCGGCGGTGCGGGCGAGGTCGGCGTGCTGGGGTTCCAGGAGGGGGCGTACGGCCGGGTCCGGGGTGGTGGTGAGGGCCGCCAGGAGGCGGTACGGGCCCAGGGTGGACCAGTCGGCCACAGGTCCGAGCCGGGGTCGGGCCCGGGCCACGCGGGCGGCGGCCAGTGCTTCGCCCCAGGCCTCGGGCAGCGCGTCGAGGCCCCGGCGGGGCGCGCTCACCCCGGCGCCCGCACCCGGACCGGCCTCCAGCAACCGGGCTGCGGCGGTGTGCGCGGGGGTCACCACCTCGGGCGACCGCAGCCGGACCAGCGCCGCCAGGGCCGCCCCCTGCGGGCCCTGCGCCTGGGGCACCGCAGACAGCGCCGCCGCTCCCGGCACCGTACGGATCCCCGGAACGTCCTCCGCCGTCCAGGGCAGTACGCAGACCAGGGCGTGCCACTCGTCGGCGTCGGCGCCCAGCAGTGCGCGCAGCGCGTCGGCCGGCCCGGTCAGCGCGGCGCGCAGCTCGCGGCCGAGGTCGGTGGCGGCGTGGGCCTCGGCGGC
>NZ_RJVR01000216.1 GCF_003999195.1 Streptomyces soli | reverse complement strand
TGGCCGCCCGGCGGCCCACCCTGCGCGCCGCCGGGCCGGTTCATGCCGCCACCGCCACCGGCACCGCCGCGCATACCGCCGCCGCCCATGCCTCCCATGCCGCCCCTGTCGCCGCCCGTCGAGGGGCCGGCCGTCGGGTTGGTGCCGTTGGCCGCGCCGCTGGTGGCCGCGTCCATGGCGTACGCGCCGGGGCCGGCCAGCAGGGCCAGCAGTCCGGCGGCCGCAGCCGCGGCGCCCAGCCGGCGCGGTGACGGCAGCTTGGGGGCGAAGCGCATGGCGAGCAGACCGGCGATCGACAGCGCCGCGACGACGCCGACGACGGGGCCCAGCCAGGCGTTCCAGCTGGTCGTGCGGTCGAGCAGGACGACCGCCCACACCGCGCTCACCGCGATCGCGGCGGGCAGCACCCACACCCAGCGCAGGCTGCCGAGCCGGAAGGCCCGGTACATGGCCGCGCTGCCCGCGCCAACGAGGGCGGCGATGCCGGGGGCCATGGCGGTCGTGTAGTAGGGGTGGAAGGTGCCCTCGGCGAAGCTGAAGACGAGGTAGTGAACGCCGAACCAGCCGCCCCACAGCAGGTAGGAGGCCCGCTGCATGTCCGTACGGGGCCGCCGCCCGCGCAGCACCAGCCCGGCCAGCAGCGCGATCGTGGCAAAGGGGATCAGCCAGGAGATCTGGCCGCCCATGATGCTGTTGAACAGGCGCCCAGCACCGGCCGCGCCGCCGAAGTTCGCACCCTGACCGAAGGCGCTGCCTCCGACAGCGCTGGCGCCGAAGACCCGGCCGAGGCCGTTGTAGCCGATGACGAGGTTCCAGACCGTGTTGTCCGTGGAGCCGCCGATGTACGGCCTGGAGTCCCTGGACACCAGGAAGTCGGCGACCACGACGTACCAGAGGGTGGACGCGGCCAGTGCCACGCCCGCCACCGCCAGATTGCGGACCCGCTTCCAGACGTCGACCTTGGCCGCGAAGGCGTACGCCAACACGAAGGCGGGAAGGCACATGTAGCCCTGGAGCATCTTGTCGTCGAAGGCGAAGCCCACCGCGACCCCGCACCATACGAGCGGCGCGAGCCGGCCCGTACGGATGGCGCGCAGGCACCCGGCGGCGCCGAGCAGCATGAGGAGCACCAGGAAGGGGTCGGGGTTGTTGTCGCGGTTGATGGCGACGGTGATCGGGGTGAGGGCGAGTACGAGGGCCGCGATGGTGGCGGCCACGTAGCCGAAGCTGCGCCGGACCATGGTGTAGAGGAGTCCGACCGAGGCGACGCCCGCCGCGGCGACCGGCAGCATCATCTGCCAGGTGCCGAAGCCGAAGACCCGGCACGACAGGCCCATCACCCACTCGGCGAGCGGCGGTTTGTCGACGGTGATGAAGTTCCCGGCGTCGAGGGAGCCGAAGAAGAGCGCCTTCCAGCTCTGGGTGCCGCTGAGTACGGAAGCGGCGTAGAAGGAGTTGGCGTTGCCGATGGACGAGAGGTTCCAGACGTACAGGGCGGCGGCCAGTACCAGGACGGCCCACAGTGCGGGCCGGGCCCAGCGGGGGGCGCGGGGGCTGCCGAGGGCCAGTTGCCTGGCCCGTACGGCGGCGGGAGTGGGGGGAGTGGAAACGGACATGGCGGCCAGCCTTCCCACGCGTTATGGGCTGACGCTGAGATGTCAATTAACTCCCGATGAGAAAACAATAATTTACCCGGCGGTTACTGTCTCTCGACCGAATGCAGGGCCGGGACTGCTCGTCATGAGGATTCTCTGATCCAACATGAGTAAACCTAACCGACTGCTCACCGGGGCTTAACGATATTCGGCTGTCCGCCGCTGTTGATCTCTGTACTGTCCTCTCTGTCGGCGTCGAACGGACGCCAACAGCACACAACGAAGAGGTAATTGAGATGGCTTTCAAGGCTTCTGCCCCGCTGCCCAAGCCGAAGAAGAAGCTTCTCACCCTGCCGCCGAAGCCGAAGGCGAAGAAGAAGCACGCGCCGGCCCCCCGGCCGGTCAACGCGGACGGTTCTGCGACCAACTGAGCTTCGCAGTCTGGCAGTTCGTAGCCTGAAAGAGGGCTGGTGGCACTGACCGCCGGCCCTCTTCGCGTTCCTGGCGCTCGGGTACTGGACGCTCTCATGGAGGCCTGCGGTTCCCGTTCCAGGGTGAGAAGGGGCCTCACATTCATTTCATAGGCATCTCACCGCAATTGGCTTCCGAAAGCCATTCCGTCGCGTAATGTTTTCCGTGTCGAAGCCGAAAGGGCAACGACGGAAAGATGCAAGAGAACGCGAAAAAGGGAGAATCCTCATGAGCTTCCGCAAGGTCGCCCCCCTCGCCAAGCCGGCCCCCAAGCACGAGGTCCACAAGAAGGCCGCTCCGGCGAAGCCGGCCACCAAGAAGACCCACAAGAAGGACCGCCCGCGCCCGATCGGTGACTGACCGCACCAGCTCAGTCCCCGCGGCCACCCGCACCCGCACTCGCACCACCCAGCACGGAACGGAAGAGACACCCGCATGAGCTTCAAGAAGATCGCCCCGGTCAAGCCCGCCCGCAAGCACGAGCCGGCCAAGTCCGCTGCGAAGAAGGCCCACGAGAAGCCCGAGCGTCGTCGCCCCATCGGCGGCTGACCCAGAGGAACCGGAGGCGGGCCGCGGCGCAGAGCCGCAGGCCCGCCTCGGCCATGTCCGTACGTCAGTGGGTATCGAGGTGGGAGAGACCTTGTCCGCGTATCAAGACCAGGCGACGATGCAACTGCGCGTCATCGACCCGGACGAAGCTGCCGCAGGCGCTGTGGGCCGGCACCGCACGCAGCCCAAGCGCGCCCGCCCGTACGGACGCCACCGCCACACCGGCCAGTTCGAAATCATCTACGAGGGCGGTTACGCCCCCGAGGTCGAGGCCGAGACGGAGGAAGAGGAGGAGTACACCCCCCACCTCCCGGTCCGCGAGGCTTTCAAGCGCTTCTGGCCTCTGACCAAGGGCGACCGCCGCTGGCTGGCCGTCATCGTCCTGTGCGTGGTCATCGCCGCCCTCGGTGAGACCGCCGCCATCCTGCTCTTCAGCGACCTCACCGACACCGCCCTGACGACCGGCTCACTGTCCGCCTTCTGGGCGCCGGCCGGGAAGTGGCTCGGGGTCACGGTCCTCGGCGCGATCGTCGGCTACGTCGGCAACTCGCTCGCGGTGTGGACGGCCGAGCGGTTCGTGCTGCGGCTGCGCGCCAAGGTCTTCTCCCACGTACAGGACCTTCCGCCCGACTTCTTCCAGCGGCACCGCCTCGGTGACCTGGTCGAACGCCTCACCGGCGACGTCGAGTCGATCGAACACATGGTGGTCTCTGGCGTCGTCGGCACCATCTCGGCAGTCTTCAGCGTGGTCTTCTTCTCCGCCGCGGCCCTATGGATCCGCTGGGACCTGGCGCTGGCCACCTTCGTCCTGGCACCGCTGTTCTGGCTGTCCGCAAAGCTCTTCTCGGGCAAGCTCAAGGACGTCTCCCGCGACGAGCGGGTCGCCGACGGCGCGATCACCTCGGTCGTCGAGGAGTCCCTCGGCAACATCCTGCTGACTCAGGCCTACAACCGTAAGCGGGCCGAGGAGAAGCGACTGCGGCTGGAGGCCAGGGCCTGGATGACGGCCTCGGTCACCAGCGGCCGGCTCAGTGAGCGCTACAGCCAGCTGGTCGAGGTCGTCGAGACCGTCTGCGTCCTGGTCGTGATCGGCCTCGGTGCCTGGGAGATCTCCCAGGGCCGGATGACCATCGGTAAGCTGCTCGCCTTCGCCGCCTTCCTCGGCTACCTCTACCCGCCGATCCGCTCGCTGGGCACCCTGGGGCTGACGTTGAACGCCGCCACGGCCGGCGCCGAGCGGATCCTGGAGATCATGGACGCCGAGCCCGCCGTCCGCGACCCCGAACGGGCCGTCCCCGTCCCCCGCCGCGTACAGGGCCATGTCGACTTCCAGCAGGTCGGCTTCCGCTACCCCGGCGCGGCGAAGGACTCCGTACGCAACGTCTCCTTCTCCGCCCACCCCGGCGAGCTGGTCCTGGTCACCGGCGCGAGCGGCGCCGGCAAGTCGACCATTTCCAAGCTGCTGCTGCGCTTCTACGACCCGGCCGCCGGCTTCGTACGCCTCGACGGCATCCCGCTCAGCGACTATCCGGTCGACCACCTGCGGGAACAGATCACGCTGCTGCCGCAGAAGACCCTCATCCTGCACGCCACCATCCGCGAGAACATCGCCTGCGGCCGCCCCGGCGCCACCGACGAGGAGATCGTCGCCGCCGCCCGCGACGCCCAGGCCCACGACTTCATCGCGACCCTCCCCAAGGGCTACGACACGGAGATCGACACCCACACCGCCCAGCTGTCCGGCGGCCAGCTGCAACGCATCGCGATCGCCCGTGCCATGCTGCGCGACTCGCCTATCCTGGTGCTGGACGAGCCGACCACCGGCCTCGACGCGCTCGCCGCCCGCCGTGTGATCAAGCCGCTGCGCCGCCTGATGAGCGGCCGCACCACGATCATGATCACCCACGACCTGAACCTCGCCCCCGACGCCGACCGGATCCTCGTCCTGGACCACGGCCGGCTGGCCGAGGTCGGCACCCACCACCAACTACTGGCCCAAGGCGGTGCCTACGCGCACCTGCACCACTCGCAGAACAACGGAACGGCGGACGGCACCGGGCAGTTCGACAAGTTGGACAAATTGGACAGGTTGGACAGGTTCGACACCGGCCAGTTCCGCGTTTCCACCGAGCTCGCGACGGAGAACCGAACATGGCGATGATGATGACGGAGGCGGGATCGGGAGTCGGTACCGGCAGCGGTATTGCCCCCAGCATCCTGGTGGTCGACGACGAGCGGGCGATCCGGGACGCCCTCCACCTGATCCTCAGCAGACGGGGTTACGAGGTCCTGCTCGCCGGCGACGGCGAGGAAGCCCTCGACATGGTCGAGTCGACCCACCCCGACCTCGTCATTCTGGACGTTCTGCTCCCCCACATGGACGGCCTCACCGCCTGCCGTCACCTCCGCGCCCGTGGCGAAGAGGTCCCGGTGCTGATGCTCACCGCCCGCGACACCATCGGCGACCGCGTCACCGGCCTGGAGACCGGCGCCGACGACTACCTCGCCAAGCCCTTCTCCACCGACGAGCTGATCGCCCGCATCCGCGCCCTGCTGCGCCGCAACCGCACCGGCACGAAGCCCCAGGACACCGTCCACAGCTTCGCCGGCCTGCGGATGGACACCGTCGGTCGCGAGGTCAGCCGCGACGGGCGTGACCTGCGTCTCACCCGCACAGAGTTCGCACTGCTCGAGCTCTTCCTAGCCCGCCCCCGGCAGGTCCTGGAGCGCGAATGGCTGCTCAAGGCCCTGTGGGGCGACCACGGCCTGCCCACCGCCAACACGCTGGACGTCACGTGATGTATCTGCGCCGCAAAACCGAGACGGGCGGCCGGCCACGGCTGATCCGTACGGTGCGGGGGGTCGGCTACGTACTCGACTCGGACCTGGAAGCGGTCGCATGAGCGGCGCGGACGAAAGCGGATTCTACGGCTCCACACATTTTTCTCTCAGGGATTTCACAGATTCTGGGGCGACCGTGGACGACATGTACGACGCGACCCAGACCGAGAACCCGGCGCGGATCCTCATCGTTGACGACGAGCCGGCAGTCCGTGAGGCGCTGACCAGAAGCCTGGAGTTCGAGGGCTACGAGGTCGACACCGCCAAAGACGGAATGGATGCCCTCCACCAGCTGGAGACCGAGCACCCCGACCTGATCCTGCTGGACGTGATGATGCCCGTCCTCGACGGCCTCGCCGCCGCCCGCCGGATCCGCGCCAAGGGCGACACGGTGCCCATCCTCATGCTCACCGCCCGTGACGCCGTCGGCGACCGCATCGTCGGCCTCGACAACGGCGCCGACGACTACCTCCCCAAGCCCTTCGCCGGCGACGAGCTGCTCGCCCGCGTACGCGCCCTGCTGCGGCGCAGCGCGCACCTGCCGCCCGTACAGTCGCAGGGCCCCCCCGGCTCGCCGCACGCCGCCAGCGGGTCCAAGCAGCAGCTGACCTTCGAGGACGTCGCGATGGACCTGCGCACCCGCGAGGTCACCCGCGGCGGCAAGCGGCTGGACCTCACCAAGACCGAGTACGCCCTGCTCAAACTCTTCATGGCGCACCCGCGCCAGGTGCTCAGCCGGGCCGCCATCCTGCGCGAGGTCTGGGGCTTCGACTTCGAGCCGACCTCCAACACGCTCGACGTGTACGTGATGTATCTGCGCCGCAAGACCGAGGCGGGCGGCCTGCCCCGGCTCATCCACACCGAGCGCGGCACCGGCTATGCGCTGCGTTCGCCCAGGGTCCGCGAGGTCCGCTGAGCATGTTCGACGCCAACCACCTGGTCTCCGCCTTCGGACTGCTGGGCGTCCTCGCGATAGTCTTCGCCGAGTCCGGGCTCCTCATCGGCTTCTTCCTGCCCGGTGACTCCGTGCTCTTCACCGCCGGGCTGCTGATCTCCCAGCACCAGGTGATCCACCAGCCGCTGTGGCTGGTCTGCCTGCTGATCTCCGTCGCCTCGATCCTCGGTAACCAGGTCGGATACGTCTTCGGCCGCAGAGCGGGGCCCGCGCTCTTCCGGCGACCGAACTCGCGGCTGTTCAAGCAGGAGTACGTCACCAAGGCGCACGACTTCTTCGAGCGGCACGGCCCCAAGGCCCTGGTCCTGGCCCGCTTCGTCCCCGTCGTACGGACCTTCACCCCGATCCTCGCGGGCGTGAGCGGCATGACGTACCGCGCTTTCACGGTCTTCAACGTCCTCGGTGGCGTGCTCTGGGGTGCGGGCGTGACCGTGGCCGGCTACTTCCTGGGGCAGATCGGCTTCATCCGGGACCACATCGATGTGGTGCTGGTCGCGATCATCGTGGTGTCGGTCCTGCCGGCCGGAATCGAGGCCCTGCGGGCCCGTCGCCGTACGCCGGTCCGCAGTGCCTGAAACCGCTGGCCGAAGGCCCCCTGAACATGTGAACTCCCTTTCTGGGAACGGCCTCAGGGGGAATTCAGAGCCCTCTCATCCCGGTGATACAGCATGACGCCCATGACCCCCCACACCACCTCTCACCCCACCCACGGTGTCAGGAAGGCCGTAGTCCCGGCCGCCGGCCTCGGCACGCGCTTCCTGCCCGCGACCAAGGCGACGCCCAAGGAGATGCTCCCGGTCGTCGACAAGCCCGCGATCCAGTACGTCGTCGAGGAGGCCTCCGCGGCCGGGCTCGACGACGTCCTGATGGTCACCGGTCGCCACAAGCGTGCGATCGAGGACCACTTCGACCAGGCCTCCGAGCTGGAGCGAGCTCTGGAGGCCAAGGGCGACCTCGCCCGCCTCCACGCGGTCCGCAGCGCCTCACAGCTGGCCCGCATCCACCACATCCGGCAGGGTGACCCGCTCGGCCTCGGTCACGCCGTGCTGTGCGCGCGGAGCCATGTCGGCAACGAGCCCTTCGCCGTACTGCTCGGCGACGACCTCATCGACGAGCGCGAGACCCTGCTCAAGGTCATGCTCGACGTGCGCGCCCGCTACGGCGGCAGCGTCATCGCCCTCATGGAGGTCGACCCGTCCCAGATCCACCTCTACGGCTGCGCGGCCGTCAAGCCCAGCGACGAGACCGGCGTCGTCCACGTCACCGGTCTGGTCGAGAAGCCGTCCCGCGAGGTCGCGCCCAGCAACTACGCGGTCATCGGCCGCTATGTCCTGGACCCGAAGGTCTTCGAGGTCCTGGAGCGCACCGAGCCCGGCCGCGGCGGCGAGATCCAGCTCACCGACGCGATCGAGGAACTGGCGCTCACCGACGAGGTGCGGGGCGTGGTCTTCACGGGCCGCCGCTACGACACCGGGGACAAGGCCGAATACCTCCGCACGGTGGTCCGGCTGGCCTGTGAACGGTCCGACCTGGGGCCGGAGTTCCGCAGCTGGCTCACCGAGTTCGTCGCCACATTCGACATCGACCTGGAAGGTGGGCGGCTCGCCGCCTGAGTTATCCAAATGATCCGCAGACTGCCGCTCCGCTCCCGTCTGGCACTCCTCACGGCAGCGGCCTGCGCCGTGGCGATAGGAGTGGCAGCGGCAGCCTGCTGGTACATCACCGCCAACCAGCTGCATGGGAACCTGGACGACTCCCTCATCACCGCGCAGGTCAGCCGCGGCTGGACCAAGGTGCTGGAGGCCGAGTGCGGCAAGACACCGCCCGCGACCAACAAGGAGGGCCCGCCGTCCCGCATCACCGCAGTGCTGCTCAAGCCTGACGGCACCCGCTGCGTGGACTACGCCGACACCGCGACCGTCATCACGCAGGCCGACCTCGACGTGGCGGCGGGCAAGACACGTGGGGTACTGCGCAACGGTGTGCGGGAGGACGGCACCACCGTCCGCGTCTTCACCCACAAGCTGTCCAACGGCGACACGGTTGTCCTCGCCAGCGAGATCAGCGAGATCGCCGAGCCGCTCAACAGGCTGGCCGCGCTCCTGACCATCGTCGGCGGCTGCGGTGTGCTGCTCGCGCTCGGCGCCGGGCTGCTCATCGCCCGTACGGCGTTGCGACCGGTGCACCGCTTCACCGCCGCCGTCGAGCACATCGCCCGTACGGAAGACCTGAAGGTACGCATCCCCGTCGAGGGAAACGACGAGATCGCCCGCCTCGGTACCTCCTTCAACTCCATGACCGCGGCCCTGGAGAACTCCCGCGACCGTCAGCAGCGCCTCATCGCCGACGCCGGGCACGAGCTGCGCACCCCGCTCACCTCGCTGCGCGCCAACGTGGACCTGCTCGTACGCAGCAGCGAGACGGGCCGGCCCATCCCGCAGCACAAGCGGGACGCGCTGCTCGGCAGCCTCCAGGCTCAGACGCAGGAGCTGAGCAGCCTGATCGGCGATCTGCTGGAGCTGTCCCGTCCCGATGCCGCCCAGGCCGCCGCCGTGCCGACGCCGTTTCACTCGGTGGTCGAACGCGCCCTGGAGCGTGCCCAGTTGCGCGGGCCCGGGATCGAGTTCGTCACGGAGGTCGAGCCCTGGCACGTCCTCGGCGACCCCGCGTCGCTGGAGCGGGCCGTGGTCAACCTGCTGGACAACGCGGTCAAGTTCTCCCCGCCGAACGGCAGGATCGAGGTCCGGCTGCATGCCGGCGAGCTGACCGTGCGCGACCACGGCCAGGGCATTCCGGCCGAGGACCTGCCGCATGTCTTCGAGCGCTTCTGGCGCTCCCCCCAGGCCCGCGCCCTGCCCGGCAGCGGCCTCGGCCTGTCCATCGTCGCCCACACCGTGCAGCGATCCAGCGGCCGGGTGACCCTGCTGCCTGCCCCCGGCGGCGGCACAGTGGCCTCAATAAGCCTTCCCGGTAGCCCACTTGGGGAGCGCAGCGTCGCTCACATTGTGAGCGGACTATGAGAACGCTGTTTCTCATAGTCCGCTAATTGCCGTCTTACGAGTGCCCCAGATCCGGCCGGAAGAGTCAGGGGCATGAACGAGACGACAGCAGCAGGAGGCGCCCGGCAGCGATCGGTCGAGATCGTGGTGCCGGTGTACAACGAGGCCCACGTCCTCGTCGACAGCATCAGCCGGCTTCACGCCTACCTCGAAGACTCCTTCCCCTTCCCCTTCCAGATCACCGTCGCGGACAACGCGAGCACCGATGCCACCTGGCAGGTCGCGACCGACCTGACCTACCAGCTCCCGAAGGTGCACGCCGTCCACCTGGAGCACAAGGGCCGGGGTCGCGCCCTCAAGGCCGTCTGGAGCCAGAGCCAGGCCGATGTGGTCGCGTACATGGACGTCGACCTCTCCACCGGCCTCGAAGGCTTCCTTCCGCTCGTCGCTCCTCTGCTGTCCGGCCACAGTGACGTGGCCATCGGCAGCCGCCTGCACCGCCACGCGGCGGTCGTACGCGGACCGAAGCGTGAGTTCATCTCCCGCTGCTACAACATCCTGCTGAAGCTGGGCCTGGCGGCCCGCTTCTCCGACGCCCAGTGCGGCTTCAAGGCCGTACGCACCCCGGTCTTCAAAGCGATGGCGCCGCACATCGAGGACAACGCCTGGTTCTTCGACACCGAGCTGCTGGTGCTGGCTGAGCGCAACAAGCTCCGCATCCACGAGGTCCCGGTGGACTGGACCGACGACCCCGACAGCCGGGTCGACGTCGTCCGGACCGCGATGGACGACCTCAAGGGCATGTGGCGGATCGCCAAGCGGACCCTCCAGGGCAAGGCGAGGATCGACGTGCCGCGCCGCGAGAACCAGTCGTACGTCGTCGGGCAGACCCCCGCCGACCCGGCTGCCTCTCCGGAGAAGGTGCTCACCAGCGCCGGAGCCCGCTGAGCGCGGGCCAGGGCGCCGCATCGCAACGGGTCGGAGGCCTACGGCAGTTGGTGGCCTTCGGGATCATCGGCGGCGCCTGCACCCTCGCGTACATGGCCCTGTACCTCCTGGCCCGGCAGATCATGCCGGCCATCTGGGCCAACGCCCTGGCCCTGCTGATCACCGCGGTCGCCAACACCGCCGCCAACCGCCGTTTCACCTTCGGGGTGAAGGGCTCGGCCGACGCCCTGCGTCACCAGTTCGAAGCCGGGCTGGGCTTCGCCATCGGCCTGGGGCTGACGTCCGGTTCTGTCGCCGGACTGCACTTCCTGGCCCCCAGCGCTTCCCACGGCGTCGAACTTGCCGTGCTGGTCGGTGCCAACGCCGCCGCCACCATCATCCGCTTCGTCCTCATGCGGCTCTGGATCTTCAGCCCGCGTCGCCGCCCGTCATCGTCCCCGGAGTACGCGTCATGACGACCCAACTCGCCCCGCCGCCCGTTGAACACGATTCCGGCCGGCGCTCCCACCGGGCCGCCCCGCCCTCCGGCGGCGGACTCGCCGTCCGCGCCAAACGCCTCTTCACCGGCCGCCCCGACGACCCCCGCTGGGCCCGCCCCGCGCTGTGGGCGATCCTGCTGCTGGCCACAGCTCTGTACGCCTGGAACCTCACCACGATCTCGGGCAACAGCTTCTACAACGCCGCCGTCTACTCCGGCACCAAATCCTGGAAGGCCTTCTTCTTCGGCTCGCCGGACGCGGGCAACTGGAGCACCGTCGACAAGCCGCCGTTCGCGCTGTGGATGATGGGCATCTCCGCCCGCACCTTCGGCTACGGCACCTGGCAGTTGATGCTCCCGCTGGTGGGCGTCGAGAAGGGCGTCGACCCGCTCATCGGGCGCGGTGTAGGTCAGCTCAAGAACGAACATCCGGCAAGGCCGGCCAGTCAGGCCAGCTCGACGACGACGAGGGTGCCGTGGCTGCCGCGCCGGGCGGTGTGCGGGGTGCCGGCGGGGAGGACGTAGAGCTCGCCCTTGGCGACGGAGACGGGCCGGCCGCTGACGTCGAGTTCGAGGCGGCCGTCGAGGACGAGAAGGGCCTCGGAGGCGAGGTGGGTGCGCTCGTGCACGGACAGCTCGTGCATGCGCATGACCTTGACGGAGGCAGGGACCACGGCGGTGTCCATCAGGTTGACCAGAGCCATGATCGGGACGTTATCCGACCTGACGGCACGGCTCACCGGTGGAAACGCAATGGCGGCAGACGGTCACCGACTCGTCACGGCGCGGAAATGAAGCCCCTCGCGAAGTCCCGTCCGCGGCCGCTGAATTGCGGCCCCTCAGTGCTCTATGACCTCGCCGATCTCCCCCGAGACCCCCGGCACCATCGCCGGCGGCACCGGAGTGCCGGGCAGCCGCATCACGGCGATCGTGCCGCCACCATGAGCCGCGTACAGGCCGACGGTACCGCCCGCCTGCTGGACCGTACGGGCCACGATGGACAGCCCGAGGCCGCTGCCGGGGAGTGAGCGGGAGGCGGTGGCGCGCCAGAAGCGTTCGAAGACGTGTGGCAGGTCCTCGGGCGCGATGCCCGGGCCGTAGTCGCGGACGGTGAGCTCGCCGCCGTGCAGCATCACCTCGACGGAGGTGAGCGGCGGGCTGAACTTCACCGCGTTGTCGAGCAGATTCACAATCGCCCGCTCCAGGGCTGCCGGCTCGGCCCGTACGTACCACGGCGCGAGCCGCGACACGATCTTGATGTCCTGCGCGCGGAGGCGAGCGCGGTGCAGCGCGTTCTCCGCGACCTCGTGGAAGGCCACCGTCTGCAGCAGGCCGCCACCGGGGGTCGTGTCCGGGCGTGACAGCTCCTGCAGGTCCCCGATCAGCGAGGCCAGCTCCGTCATCTGCGCCTTCACGGAGGCCAGCAGGGCGCGGCGGTCCTCCGGGGGGAGCGCGCGGCCCATGGCCTCGCTGCGCTCCAGCAGCTCGATGTTCGTACGGAGTGAGGTCAGCGGCGTGCGGAGCTCGTGGCCGGCGTCGGCGATGAGCTGCTGCTGGAGCTCGCGGGAGGCGGCGAGGCGCGAGGTCATGGAGTTGAAGGACGTGGACAGGCGCGCGATCTCGTCCTCGCCGTCGACGGGGATGCGGACGCTGAGGTCTTCTGTGCGCGCGATGTGCTCGACGGTGTCCGTCAGCCGGTCGACGGGGCGCAGGCCCGCGCGGGCGATCCAGAGGCCGGCGGCGGTGGCGCCGACGACGCCGATGCCGGAGACGGCGAGCAGGATAAGGGCGAGAGTATTGAGGGGGTCGGTGACTTCGCTGAGCGGACGGGCGATCATGACAGCTGTCGTATAGGTCTGGCCGTTGGTCTGGGCAGTGAGAGAGGTGCCCCTGGTCAGGGCCCGGTACTCCGTGCCGTCACTGGCCTTCACAGTGCGGGGGGCGACGACGTTGCTGTCCAGCCTGCCGGGGCCTCCGCGCTGGCTAGGGGTACCCGCGGCAAGGGCGACCTGCTTGTCGGCGCTCGAGATGGGGAGTGTCTTGTCGCCTTGGAGCAAGCAGGACTGGCCGTTGGACAGGACGAGCTGCACCACGGTGTTGCCGACGTTGAACTGGGGCCCGCGGTTTGGATTGGTGCTCGTCCCGGAGTCACAGCCGACGTTGGCCGGCTTGAGCGTGTCCGCAGACACCAACGACTGGTCCAGCTGCTGCATCAACTGGCCTTGCACGATGAACCACGCCGACACCGCAACCGCCGCCACCGCGACCGCGACCGCCGCAGCGGTGAGGATCGCCAGCCGCGAGCGGAGCGGGAGGGACCGGAACCGCAGGATGCGGCTTCGGCGGCGGAGTGGTGCTGCCATGGAGCTCAGACCTTGCTTTCCGTGGAGCGGAGGACGTATCCGACACCGCGGACGGTGTGGACGAGGCGGGGGAGGCTGCCCACCTCGGTCTTGCGGCGGAGGTACATGACGTAGACGTCGAGGGAGTTGGAGCTGGGTTCGAAGTCGAAGCCCCAGACGGCCTTGAGGATCTGCTCGCGGGTGAGGACCTGGCGGGGGTGGGCCAGGAACATCTCGAGGAGGGTGTATTCGGTGCGGGTGAGCTCGACGGGCAGGCCGCCGCGCGTGACCTCGCGGGTGGTGGTGTCCATGCGGAGGTCGGCGAAGGACATGACGCTGTCGTCGTCGGTGGCGCCGGTCACGGCGGCGTACGAGCTGCGCCGCAGCAGGGCACGCAGGCGGGCCAGCAGTTCGTCGAGCTCGAAGGGCTTGACGAGGTAGTCGTCGGCGCCGGCGTCGAGGCCGGTGACGCGGTCGCCGACGGTGTCGCGGGCGGTGAGCATCAGGATGGGGACGGTCACGCCGCCGGAGCGCAGGCGGCGGGCCGTGGTGAGGCCGTCCATGCGGGGCATCAGCACGTCGAGCACGATGGCGTCGGGCTGGTAGGAGCCGACCTGGTCCATCGCGGCGAGGCCGTCCTCGGCGAGGGAGGTGTCGTAGCCCTCGAAGGCCAGGCTGCGCTTGAGTGCCTCGCGGACCGCAGGCTCGTCGTCCACGATCAGGATGCGGGCGGGGGCCTCGCCGTTCTCGCCGGGGCTCATTGCTGGTGTACCTCGCGCAGGAAAGAGGGATGGGGACGGGTTATACGGATTTTCCGTTATCAGCGTCTCACGCCGCCGAGCGGCGGCGGGCGGCGGCGGAGCGGCGGCGGTTGCGGGCGGGCCGGGCGGCCCGGGAGGAACCCGTGGGGGTGGTGGCGAGCTCGGGGGCGCGGGTCGCGGCGGCGGCCATCGGCATGGCGAACGCCAGGGCCAGGTCGGCAGGGCCGGTGGCGGCGTGCTCGTAGCTGTGGATGGTGATGACGGTGGCGTTCATGGTGGTGCCTCCTGGGAGGGAGAGGGACGTGAGGAGGAGGGGGGTCAGCTGGTTCCGCCGCTGCGGAGGCCGGCGAGGTCGGACTTGACCGTGTTGATCGGGATGGCGAAGCCGAGGCCGATGCTGCCGGCGCCGCTGGAGCTGGAGGAGGAGGACGCCGAGTACATCGCGGAGTTGATGCCGATGATCTCGCCGTTCATGTTGATGAGCGCGCCACCGGAGTTGCCGGGGTTGACCGCGGCGTCGGTCTGGAGCGCCTTGTACGTGGTGGTGTTGGACCCGGTGCTGCCGTTGTAGTTCTGACCGCCGGAGGAGAACGGCCACCGGCCGCCGCCCTGGCCGTCGCCGCTCTGCGACTCGTCCGTGGAGACGGTGACGTCGCGGTTGAGGGCGGAGATGATGCCGCTGGTGACCGTGCCGGTGAGGCCTTCGGGGGAGCCGATGGCGACGACCTGGTCGCCGACCGCGACGGTGGAGGAGTCGCCGAGGGTCGCGGCGGTGAGGCCGCTGACGTTGTCGGCCTTGACGAGGGCCAGGTCCTTGTTCTTGTCGGTGCCGACGACCTGGGCGGTGGCGGTCTTGCCGTTGGTGAAGGTGATCTTGATGCTGGTGGCACCGGAGATGACGTGGTTGTTGGTGATGATCTCGCCGTTGCTGGTGATGATCACACCGGAACCGGTGGCCTCACTCGAGTTCGAGGTGGCGGTGATCTCCACGATGCTCGGGCTGTCCGCCTTGGCGACGGCCGCGACGCCGGAGCTGGAGGAGCTGGCGTTGATGACCTTCGTGGTGGTGGTGCCGGCCGAGGTCGTCGTGGTCGCCCGGCCGATCAGGGCCGCGGAGCCGCCGCCGATGAGGGCGGAGACCAGGGCCACTGCCGCGATCAGCCCGATCGGACTGCGGGACTTGCGCGCCTTGTGCGCGGGGGCCGCCTCGTCCGGCGGCGGCGGGACCGGGCTCGCGGGCCACACCGTCATGCCGGGGGCGGGAGTGACGGGTTCCGCGGGGTGGTACGACGGCGGGGGCGGGTAGGCGGAGGGGGCGTCGGCGCCGCTGGAGGCGCTCGCGTACTCGTACGGGGCGTCGCCGCCGGCCGTACCGGACCTGTCGTACCCACCGCTGCCGTACGGCTGCTGCGGGTCGGAAGCGCTGCTGCGATGGGTGTTCTCGTCCATGGCTATGACTCTGAACCCCGACTATGAGAGGTTCCTGAGTGTCCGCTGAGAAGCCCGGCAGAAGTCCGTATGACCGATATAAGGAAACGAAAGACCAGGTCAGCCCCGGATCACACGTGGTCCTTACGCGCAGCCGCAGGACCTGCGGACTACCAGTCGCGACGGGAACTGCCGCAGTCGGTCGCGCCGCGACCCCGACACCCGCAGGCCGTCGTCGAGAACGAGGTCCACCGCCGCGCGGGCCATCGCCTGGCGGTCGGAGGCGACCGTGGTGAGCGGGGGATCGGTGAGGCCGGCTTCCTTCACGTCGTCGAAGCCCGCGACCGCCAGCTCGCCCGGCACGTCGATCCGCAGCTCGCGTGCCGCCCGCAGTATGCCGATCGCCTGGTCGTCCGTCGCGCAGAACAGGGCCGGCGGGCGGTCGGGCCCGGCCAGCAGTTCGAGGCCGACCTTGTAGGCGTCGTACCGGTTGTACGGGGCCTTGAAGAGCCGGCCCTCGGTTTCGAGGCCGGCTTCCTGCATGGCGCGCCGCCACCCTTCCACGTGGTCGGTGACGGGGTCGCCGACTGTGGGGGTGAACTCGGTGCCGCCGACGCAGGCGACGTACTCGTACCCGTGCTCCAGGAGATGGCGGGTGGCGAGCTGGGCACCGCCGACGTCGTCGGTGACGACCGCGAACTCGTTGAGGGCCTCGGTGCGCTCGTGGAGCAGCACGATCCGCGCGTCCCACGCCTCGATCTCCGCGGCGGCGGTGTCGCTGAGGCCCTGGCTGACCAGGATCAACCCGGAGACCCGCATGCCGAGGAAGGCCCGCAGGTAGTGGACCTCGCGCTCGTGGAGGTAGTCCGAGTTGCCGACCAGCACCATCTTCCCGCGCTCGGCGGCCGCCTGCTCCACGGCGTGGGACATCTCGCCGAAGAAGGGCTGCCGGGCGTCGGGAACCACCAGGCCTATCAGGTCCGTTCGGCGGCTGGCCATCGCCTGGGCCACACGGTCCGGGCGATAACCGAGCTGCTTGATGGCCGCGAGCACGCGCTCGCGGGTGGCCGGTGCGACCGGCCGGGGTCCGTTGTTGATGACGTAGCTGACGACTGCGGTCGAGGTCCCCGCAAGCCTTGCCACATCGTCACGCGTCACCTTTGCCACAGGCCGAGTCTACGCGGGTCTACCGGCCGTTTGACACGACGCGGCAAGGAGCGTGACCAGGGTGTGACCAGCGGGGACCCCAGCGCGGATCAGCCTTTCTGTGCTGCAGCCGGGTTCGCCGCGGCGTCCGGGGCGCCCGAGGGGGCCGCCGACGCGGCGGCGCTCGTGGCCGCCTCCGACTCTGTGCGCTGCTGTTGCTTGAGGGCTTCCTCGGCCGCCCGCTCGACCTTCTCGGGGGTGACGAAGCGGTAGCCGACGTTGCGGACGGTGCCGATCAGGGACTCGTGTTCGGGACCGAGCTTCGCCCGCAGACGCCGTACGTGAACGTCCACGGTGCGGGTGCCGCCGAAGTAGTCGTAGCCCCAGACCTCCTGCAGCAACTGGGCGCGGGTGAAGACCCGGCCGGGGTGCTGCGCGAGGTACTTGAGCAGCTCGAACTCCTTGAAGGTCAGGTCCAGGACCCGGCCCTTGAGCTTCGCGCTGTACGTCGCCTCGTCGACCGAGAGGTCGCCGTTGCGGATCTCCATCGGGCTGTCGTCGACGGTGATCTGCTGGCGGCCCATGGCCAGCCGCAGCCGCGCCTCGACCTCGGCAGGCCCCGCGGTGTCCAGCAGGACGTCGTCGATGCCCCAGTCGGCGGTGACGGCGGCCAGGCCGCCCTCGGTGACGACCAGGACCAGCGGGCAGCCAGGCCCGGTGGAACGCAGCAGCTGGCAGAGGCTGCGGACCTGCGGGAGGTCACGTCGGCCGTCGATGAGAATGACGTCGGCGCCTGGGGTGTCCACCAGGGCCGGCCCTTCGGCCGGCGCGACACGGACGCTGTGCAGAAGCAGCCCCAGCGCGGGGAGTACCTCGGTGGACGGCTGGAGTGCGTTCGTCAGCAGGAGGAGAGAGCTCACCGGCTGCTCCCGTCGTAGTTCACGGTGTTGACGTTGTTCATCATCCGGTCATGCACGCTTCGCTTGCCCATTGCGAACCCTCCTCGGTCCCATGCGAGGACGTAACTGCATGCGCTCTGGCGGCCCAGAAAGCACGAAAGGACCCGGGGGCGACGCTGCCCGGATCCTCTTGACCTAAGAGAATAGCCCACATGGAGTCGCTTGAAGAGCCCCGATTTGCGCGATCTTGTTTTTCATCGATCACTTCCGGTGGTCAACGTGCGGTGCTGTTGACGGCCGACGGGGTGCGGATCGATGCGGCTTACGTCCCTCCTGCGGGGTCTCGCGCAGGTGAACGGGACATTGCGTTCGTGGTCGCCCACGGTTTCACCGGCGCGCTGGAACGGCCCGCCGTGCAGCGGGCGGCGCGGGTCTTCTCCGAGTTCGGCGGCGTCGTCATTTTCTCCTTCCGGGGGCACGGGCGTTCCGGCGGCCGGTCCACGGTCGGCGACCGCGAGGTCCTCGACCTCGACGTGGCGGTTGCCTGGGCCCGCAAGCTCGGCTTCGGGCGGGTGGCGACCGTCGGCTTCTCCATGGGCGGTTCCGTCGTCCTGCGGCACGCGGTGGGCGGTTCGGTCGACGCGGTCGTGTCCGTCAGCTCGCCCGCCCGCTGGTACTACCGGGGTACGGCGCCCATGCGGCGCGTCCACTGGGCCATCACCCGCCCCGCCGGGCGCCTCGTCTCCCGGCTCGGCCTCCGAACCCGGATCCACGGTGAGGACTGGAACCCGGTGCCCGTCCCGCCGGTCGAGGCGGTGCCGCTCATCGCCCCCACCCCCCTCCTCATCGTCCACGGCGACCGCGACGCCTACTTCCCCGTCGACCATCCCCTCTCCCTCGCGGCCGCTGCCGGCGACGCCGCCGAGCTCTGGCTCGAGCCGGGTTTCGGCCACGCCGAGAACGCCGCTCCCCCCGCCCTGCTGCGCCGCGTCGGCGCCTGGGTGGCCGCCCAAGCCGGCTGACCTCTCCCGCGCCCCGCCCCTGCCCGATTCCTGGACGCCGCCCTCGCACTGCTCAGCCTCCGTCCGTCGTGCCGGGGCTGCCGCCGGTTGGGACTGGGGTTGTTTCCCCCACCCCGCCCCTTCCCGAGACCAGGGGCGCTGCCCCTGGACCCCGGACGCGTGCGTGCTTCGGCGCGGGTTCGTGGCCGGGTTGTGCCAGCCTCCCCCAAAGCTTCCTTTGGGTGGGGGCACCTCGCTTTGCTCGCCATGCGGAACGTTCTCCCACAACCCGGTGGAACCAGCCCGTCCGGCGTTTGAGGATCGGGGGGACCCCCACCCGAACGAAGGTTTGGGGGGAGAGCCCGGTTTCGGGAAGGGGCGGGGTGGGGGACAACCCGGCCCGGGCCCCACGGACTGGTGTCGGCTGGGTGCGCCATCATGGATGGTGGTAGCCAGGACGACGAAGGGGCCGCAATGGCCGGACGGGCCGGGACGATCCGGTATTGGGCGGCGGCGAAGGCCGCGGCGGGCACGGCGGAGGAGCCGTATGAGGCGGGGACGCTCGCCGAGGCGCTGGCGGTCGCGCGGGAGCGGCATGCGGGGCGGCCGGAGTTCGCGCGGGTGCTGACGAGCTGCTCGTTTCTGGTGGACGGGGACCCCGTGGGGACCCGGGACCATGCGGGGGTTGAGCTGAAGCAGGGCGGGACGGTCGAAGTTCTGCCGCCGTTCGCGGGAGGATGAGCGGCGTGACTTACGACCCGTATGGCGGCGCGATGCCGCAGGAGGCCGAGCAGACCGCCGTGATGCTGCCGGTGGAGGATCTTCCGCCGCAGGCGGCGGAGGGCAGGGCGGCCCGCCGGAAGGGCACGGTGCCGGCGGCGCAGCGCACCGGGTCCCCGATCATTCCGCCCGGGCCGCAGCCGGCGGCGCTGACGACGATGCTGGCGCTGTTGCTGGCCGGCGGCGCATCGCTCGGGCGGCCGGGGCTGGCGGTGCCGCTGGTGCTGCTGCAGGCGGTGACGGCAGCGGGATGGTTCCGGCTGAACGGCATGTGGCCGGCCCGCCAGGGCATCGTGCTGGCGTTCATGGCGGGCGTGACGGCGGATGTGGTGCTGCTGGCGACGGGCGGCGAGAACGGTCCGGCCGTACTGGTCGGCACGCTGGGCGTGTGGCTGCTGCTCGTACTCGTACTCCAGCTGCGGCACCGCGGCAGCGCCGAGGAGCGGCTGTCCTCGCTGACGGCGACCGCCGCCTCGACGCTGGTGACGGTGCTCGCGGGGGGCTATCTCGCCGCCGCCTCCAACCCGCACGGCAGTGACGTGATCATCGTCGGCGCGATCGCGGTCGCCGTCGCGACGGTGGTCCGCAGCCTGCACGGGAAGGGCGTGGCGACGGTGGTCGTCGCCCTGCTCGCCGCCTCGGGGGCCGGGGTCGCGATGGCGCACGCCAGCGGGCTCAGTAGCGGCGACGGCGCCCTCGTCGGCCTCGCCGCCGGCGCCGCCGCCCTGATCGGCCTGCGGGTGGCCAGCTACGACTTCCCGTCCCGCTTCGTCCACTTCACCGCGGGCGTCGCGCTGCCGCTGACAGCCGCAGCGCCTGCGGTGTACGTCCTTGGCCGAGCGCTGGTGGGCTAGGGGTGCCGTGGTCGGGCCCCCTGCTGGGGGTACGGGGGTTGTCCCCCGGGAGATTGCAGCACCGCGGGCGTCGCGCTGCCGCTGACAGCTGCGGCTCCGGCCGTTTACGTACTGGGCCGGGCGCTGGTGGGGTGAGCCCGGCTAGGGTCGAGCAATGCGCGCATTGCGGATCCTGTTGATCATCGTCGTGATACTTGGCGGCCTGTTCGTCGCAGCCGACCGCGTCGCCCTGCACTTCGCGGAGTCGGAGGCGGCGAGCAAGGCCCAGCAGACCCAGGGGCTGTCCGAAAAGCCTGATGTGTCGATCCATGGGTTCCCGTTCTTGACCCAGGTGGCGTCGAAGAAGCTGGACGACGTGACGGTCACGGCCAATGGCATCACGGCGGGCACGGGCGGCACCGCGCTGCGGATCGACCGGTTCACGGCGGATCTGCGCGGCGTGCGGCTGGGCAACGGCTTCGCGTCGGCGGTGGCGGACACGGCGGACGGGTCGGCGCTGGTGACGTACGCGGATCTGACGAAGGCGGCGCCGGACGGGGTCTCCGTGGCGTATGGCGGCGCGGCTGCCAACGGCAAGGGGAAGGTGAAGCTGACCGTGAGTCTGTCGTTGCCGGTCGTGGGGACGGTGAAGCGGTCGGTGGTGAGCCAGGTCAGCGTGACGGGCGGCAACACGATCCAGCTGCACGCGGACTCGATCCCGAACGTCAGCGGTCTGCCGTCGTCCGTGGAGACGCTGATCAGGGGCCAGATCGACTTCGCGCGGAAGCTGGTCGGGCTGCCGGAGGGCATCGAGCTGAAGTCGGTGGACACGAGCCCGGAGGGGATCACGATCGCCGCGACGGGGACGAAGGTCGTGCTCGCGGGCTGAGCGATACGTCCGCAGGGTGAGATGGGGGAGTCCGACCCGCAGGCGCCCCGCGCCCGGCGATCACCGTGAGGGCCCTTCGAACAGGTGCGCGCCCGTCATCCGTACCACAATGCGGACACCGGCGTCCCGAATGGCGGACCAGCGGTGACACTGCCCCGCTCGGTGCCTACGATCGAGGTCATGAAGCGACAGGCGGACCTTACGAAGCGGCGGGCAGTTGACCTGTGCCGCGTCGCCGCCATGCTCTGTCGCATGCGCTAGGCCTGCGCATTTTCCTGGCCGCCCTTCCCCCGTCGCGTAAGCGATAAGCGCCGCCGCCGCGCGTACCCGTCCGTACGCCGGCGAGATATCCGAACTGCCCCGGAGGAGAACAGCATGAGCCGCAGTGACGTCCTGGTGGACGCCGATTGGGTCCAGGACCGGATCGACGACCCGAAGGTGGTCATTGTCGAGGTCGACGAGGACACGTCGGCGTACGACAAGAACCACATCAAGAACGCCGTCCGCATCGACTGGAAGAAGGACCTCCAGGACCCGGTGCGCCGTGACTTCGTCGACCAGGCCGGCTTCGAGAAGCTGCTGTCGGAGAAGGGCATCGCCAACGACGACACCGTCGTTCTCTACGGCGGCAACAACAACTGGTTCGCCGCCTACGCGTACTGGTACTTCAAGCTCTACGGCCACCAGGACGTCAAGCTCCTCGACGGCGGCCGCAAGAAGTGGGAGCTGGACTCCCGCGACCTGGTGGACGGCTCCGAGGTCCCGAACCGTCCGGCCACCGAGTACAAGGCCAAGGAGCAGGACAGCTCGATCCGTGCCTTCCGTGACGAGGTCATCGCCGCGATCGGCAGCCTGAACCTGGTCGACGTCCGCTCGCCCGACGAGTTCTCCGGCAAGCTGCTCGCCCCGGCACACCTCCCGCAGGAGCAGTCGCAGAAGCCGGGTCACATCCCGACCTCCCGCAACATCCCGTGGTCGAAGAACGCCAACGACGACGGCACCTTCAAGTCCGACGACGAGCTCAAGGCCCTTTACGAGGACGAGGGCGTCGACCTGTCGAAGGACACCATCGCGCTCTGCCGCATCGGTGAGCGTTCCTCGCTCACCTGGTTTGTGCTGCACGAGCTGCTCGAGCAGCCGAACGTCAAGAACTACGACGGCTCCTGGACCGAGTACGGCTCGCTCGTCGGCGTGCCGATCGAGCTCGGCGCGGCGAAGTAACAGGGAAAGGGAAGAGGACCATATGTGTGGAGCGAAGGCCGGCGGCCCGGACCTGGCAGGAGTTGACGTGGCGAGCGAGACGATCATCCAGGGTTCGGTGACCCGCGACGGCGAGCCCATCAGCGGCTACGTCCGTCTGCTCGACGGCGGCGGCGAGTTCACCGCCGAGGTCCCGACCTCGGCGACCGGACAGTTCCGCTTCTTCGCCGCCCCGGGCACCTGGACGCTGCGCGCGCTCGTCCCGGGTGCGACGGTGGACCGCACGGTCGTGGCCCAGCAGGGCTCGCCCGCGGAGATCGCCATCGCCGTCTGACGGCAGCTTTACGAGTACGAGTACATACGAAGGCCGCGCTCCTGCTGGGGCGCGGCCTTCGGCGTACCGTGGAAGCATGAGCGTGCAACGGCGGCATCGGCTCTACTTCGTCATGATGGGCAGCTGCGTCGGGCTCTTCGTCCTGGCGTGGGGCGTGGTACGCCTGTGGTCGGTCACGGCGGCCGTGGTGATGTGCGTCGTGGCGATGGTCATCCCGCCCTTCGCGGCGATCGTGGCGAACCGCAGGGACCCGGGGGAGCGCTGGTGGGACGAGTCCGGGGACTCCCAGTCCGACCGGTGGTGGCGGGAGCTGGACGACAGGGAACACAAGTAGGCCGCTGCGTCAGTGGCCGCTGCCTGCGTGGCCGCTGCCTCAGTAGACGAGGGCCTGTACGCCGTCCGGCATGATCTCGCTGACGAAGACCTGGGCGCCCGCGATCCGTACGCCGTCCAGGACGTCCTTCTCGGTGATCTCGCGGCGGGCCGCGCACTGCGTGCACAGCGTGATCCGGCCGCCGCCCGCCATGATCCCGTCGATCAGCTCCGGCAGCGGCGCGGCATGCGGCAGCTCGAACTCGGCGGCCTTCCCCGGCAGCGCGAACCACGCGGACTCGCCGGTCAGCCAGAGCGAGACCTCCACCTCGCTGGCCACCGCAACGGCCGCCACGGTGAACGCCTGCGAGCAGCGCTCCGGTGCGTCCGTGCCTGCGGTTACCTTGATCACGAGCTTCTTCGCCATGGCCCTACCCTATGCGTGGGCCGTCTCACACAAAAAAGACTGTCAAGAGGTTGCGTTCAGTCGACATAATGCCGGTTCCGCTTGTTGCGCGTGGGGCGCGAGGGCGTTGTGTGATTGCCCGGGGGGGCCTTGTGGAAGCGCAGTCCGATTCGTTGGTTGTTCCGCCCATGCCAACGGGCGCGCCGGTACCGCCGCGCCGTCCCCGGCGCACCCCGCTGATGACCGCCGCTGCGCCCTGCACGATCCCGTCGACGACCACGACCACGACCACGACCACGGCCGCGCCGACGACCGCCGCGCCCACGCCGTCCAGCACGGTCACCGGCGCGGTGAAGAGCGGCGGCATCTAGACGGCAGCCACCCCTCGAAGGCGTACCGGCTCAGCTCCTCCGGCCAAGACCCCGGACCGCGCGCAGCTGCGAGTGCTTTTCGACCTGCAGTACCGCCGCCTGAAGACCGGACGCTGAGCCGCCCGCGCCACGCGGCAGCCCAACAAAACTTGCCCTGTTCCGATCCACCCGTGGAGAACCTCTTGTCCCTGGACGCTCCTGTCCCCATCCCCGAGCCCCCTTTGGAGCCACCCGTGGCTCCGGACGCGGCTCCGCCCCAGCCCCGGCCCCGGCGCCGCCGGGGCCGCACGACGCTGATCATCGCCGTCGCGGCGATCCTCGGCGTCCTCGCCGGAACCGGCGTCGGCTACCAGATCCAGTACCAGCGCCCGGACACCCCGCTCCCGCCGCTCACCCAGGCCAAGCTGAAGCAGCCGACGGGCGCGGCCCCGGCCGCCAAGCCGCTCACCGCGGCCGAGGACACGCTCGTCACGTACGACGGCGACCTGCGCAAGCTGCTGCTGAAGAAGCCCAAGGGCGCGAAGGACTACACGGCCTCGTACACCGACAACAACTGGATGTCGGAGTACGACTACGCCGAGTCGTACAAGAAGCCGGACGTCATGTTCCGGCTGCTGGCAGGCAACGGCTTCCGCCGGATCGCGGCCACCGGCTGGTCGACCGGCAGCTACTCGAACTACGTCGAGACCGAGATCAACCTCGTCCAGTTCCGGGACGACCAGCAGGCCTACACCCCCGAGCGGCTCAGTGACGAGCAGAGCTACATGGCGGACAAGGACTACGCGGGCAACAACGGCAAGGACATTCCGGGCTCGGTCGACGGCACGGCGTGGGTCTACTCCAAGCCGCAGATCAAGGCCGGCTACCTGCCGTTGTACACGGCCCGTGCGCTGGCCCGCCAGGGGAACGTCATGGTGGACATCTGGGTCTTTTCGTCGCGGTCGATCAGCATGAGCACCATCCAGTCCCTGGCCAAGCGGCAGTTGGAGCGGCTGTGACCGACGAGACCACGAATCTCCTCCCCGAGCCCGAGCCCGAGCCCGCGCCCGCGTTCGTTCCCGAGTTCGCTCCCGAGCCGCCGAAGAAGAGCCGCAAGGGCCTCGCCCTCGCCCTCGCCGTCGTGCTCGTGGGCGTCGCGGCTGGCGGCGGCATCGGCTACGCCATGCTCAAGCACCAGCAGGACGACAAGAAGCAAAGCGCCTCCCAGCCCTGGAAGGCGCCCGCCCCCAAGAAGACCGGCGAGTACGGAGCCCAGTCCGGCGGCAGCCACTACGGCGCCCTCGGCAAGTTGCTGTTGCCCATGCCCGACGGCTACACGGCGGGCCCGGACATCGCCGAGTACGGCAACGACACCGAGCTCAGCGGCAAGCGTGCCGTCACCCTGATGAAGGACTCGTACCGCGACCTGTCCGCCAAGCAGCGCAACGCCGCCCGCAAGGCGGTCGACCAGCTGCACATCGAGGGCATCGGCATGCGTACGTACACCAGCAATAGCGGCGACCTGGTCGTCGAGACGCAGATCGTCCAGATGAAGAACAAGCAGGCCGCCCGCAGCATGACCGAGTTCTACTCCGCCTTCACCAAGGCGCTGGGCATCTACCGCAACGGCCCGAAGGTCGCCGGCCACGACAAGGCCCGCTGCATCCTGCCGCCCAAGACGTCCGGCTCCAAGCTCGACTGGATGACCTGCCAGGCCACCGAGGGCGACCTCCTCATCACCATGAACGCCACCGGCACATCGCCCTTGGACAAGACGAGCGCCGCGGACCTGCTCAAGCAGCAGCTCGACCGCGTCCAGGACCCGGGAGAGGCCGCATGACGACCGAGAACATTCCGCACACGGCCGAGCCGGAGCCCGCGTCCGTGCCGGAGCCGGAGCCCACGCCCGTGCCACAGGACACACCGGTGGCCCTCGACCCCTGGGCCGCGCCTCCGGAGCCGGCGGCGCCGAAGGACCGCCGGGTGCTGCGCGCGGTGCTGCGGTGGACGGCGGCCGTGGTGGTGTTCGCCGCGCTGGGCGGGGCGGCGGCGTACGGGGTGACGCAGCCGAGGCGTACGGACATCCCGGGCCTGCAGACGCCGGACGATGGGCGCTGGACGTACCAGGCGCTGAAGCTGCCGAAACTGCCGGCCGGGAAGCCGCGGGCGCTCGACGCGGACAACAACCCTGCCGGCCGGCACTACGCCGACGTACGGTCGCTGCTGCTCCCGGCTCCGGCCGGGGCGAAGCTCGACAAGACCTTTCCGGGGCGCGACGGCTGGCTTCCCACCAGCACGTTCCTGAAGCTGTTCCAGGAGGCCGGGCGGAAGAACCTGGCGCTGCGGATGGACCAGGACACGCTGCGCCACATCGCGGCGCGAGCGTGGACGATGCCGGACGGCACACGCGCGGAGATCTATCTGCTCCAGTACAGCAGTGCCGCGTACGCGGTCCGCGACATCTCCGACAACGCGGTCTTCTCCGAGGCGCCGGTCGCGTCGTACGACGCCGCCTTCCCGACCGACGGCGTCCCGGACGGGGTCACGACCAACATCTACGACGAGGACAAGCCGCGCGGCACGAACCACGTGCGCTACGCCTTCCTCACGTCGGGCGACACCGTGGCCCTGGTCTATCTGACCAAGAAGGGCAGCCAGCCCCAGGTGCCCTTCCGCCAGACGGTGCTGCTCCAGTCGCAGCTGCTGGGCTGACCCGGCCGGACACGACCGGGCCACGCGGGGGCGGCGCACCTCACTGCGCCGTCCCCGGGTGGGGCGACTAGACTCGTACGCGGTCCGTTACCGCCCCGCCTGCCCGAGGAGCTCCACCCGTGAGCATCACGTACTTCTTCGACGCTCTGCTCATCCTGGTCTGCGTCGGCGTCGCCGCGTTCTCCGTTCTCGCGGTGAAGAAGCTCTACCAGGGACAGCGCTGAACATGATCGAGATCCCCTCCGACCTGCACCCGGAGCTCGTGCCGATCGCCTTTCTCCTGGGCAACTGGGAAGGCGCGGGAGTCTTCGACTTCCCCGGCGACGAGAAGTGCAACTTCGGCCAGGAGGTGACCTTCACCCACGACGGCCGGCCCTTCCTGGAGTACGTGTCCAAGACCTGGGTGCTGGACGGCGAGGGCAAGAAGGTCCGGCCGCTGGAGAACGAGGCCGGCTTCTGGCGGATCGACAAGGACCGCAAGGTCGAGGTCACCACCACCCGCGACGAGGGCGTCGTCGAGATCTGGTACGGCGAGCTGGCCGAGGGCAAGCCGCAGATCGACCTGATCACGGACGCCGTGGCGCGGATCCCGTCCGCCCCGCACTACAGCGGTGGCAAGCGGCTGTACGGGTATGTCAACAGCGACCTGATGTGGGTCGCCGAGAAGACCACGCCGACCGTGCCGCTGCGCCCGTACATGTCTGCCCATCTGAAGAAGGTCGTCGATCCGCGGGAGTGGGCGAAGGACCTCAAGGACCTCCCGGACGACGGAATCGCCTTCTTCCGCTGAGTGCCGTGGTCCTTGACCGCTGTGTCCCCTTCCCGGATGCTTTCGTTGCGGCACGCGCGCTGCGTGCCGCGATAAGCAACCAGCCGAGGAGCACTCATGGCTCACCAGGTCCGTGCCGTCGTCGCCCGGGAGAAGGGCGCCCCCGTCAGTCTGGAAACGATCATCGTGCCCGACCCCGGGCCGGGCGAGGCGCTGGTGAAGATCCAGGCCTGCGGGGTCTGTCACACCGACCTCCACTACCGCGAGGGCGGCATCAACGACGACTTCCCCTTCTTCCTCGGCCATGAGGCGGCGGGCGTGGTCGAGTCGGTCGGCGAGGGCGTGACCGACGTGGCTCCCGGCGACTTCGTGATCCTCAACTGGCGAGCGGTCTGCGGTCAGTGCCGGGCCTGCCGGCGCGGCCGCCCCTGGTACTGCTTCAACACCCACAACGCCAAGCAGAAGATGACTCTGCTCGACGGCACCGAACTGTCCCCGGCCCTGGGTATCGGCGCCTTCGCCGAGAAGACCCTCGTCCACGCCGGCCAGTGCACCAAGGTCGACCCCGCCGCCTCCCCGGCCGTCGCCGGGCTGCTGGGCTGCGGCGTCATGGCGGGCATCGGCGCCGCGATCAACACCGGCAACGTCGGCCGTGGCGACTCCGTCGCCGTCATCGGCTGCGGCGGTGTCGGCGACGCGGCCATCGCGGGGTCCCGGCTGGCCGGCGCGGCGAAGATCATCGCAGTCGACATCGACGACCGCAAGCTCGAGACGGCGAAGAAGATGGGCGCCACCCACACCGTCAACTCCCGCGAGAACGACCCGGTCGAGGCCATCCAGGCGCTGACCGGCGGCAACGGCGCCGACGTCGTCATCGATGCGGTCGGCCGCCCGGAGACGTACAAGCAGGCCTTCTACGCCCGCGACCTGGCCGGCACCGTCGTCCTGGTGGGGGTGCCCACGCCGGACATGAAGCTGGAGCTGCCGCTGATCGACGTCTTCGGGCGCGGCGGCTCGCTCAAGTCCTCGTGGTACGGCGACTGCCTGCCCAGCCGTGACTTCCCGATGCTGATCGATCTGTATCTGCAGGGCCGCCTCGACCTGGGGGCCTTCGTCACCGAGACGATCGCCCTGGACGACGTCGAGAAGGCGTTCGAGCGGATGCACCACGGTGACGTGCTGCGGTCGGTGGTGGTGCTGTAAGGCTGCCCCAGAGGGCTTCCCCCTGGGCAGCCGAACGCCCTTCGGGCGTGTCCTCGAACGCCGGACGGACTGAATTCCGGCGACGCACAGAACCGAACTCGGCGGTGAACTTCGCATGACTGCCCGCATCGACCACGTCGTAACCAGCGGCACCTTCTCCCTCGACGGCGGCACCTGGGACGTCGACAACAACGTCTGGATCGTCGGCGACGACAGCGAGGCGATCGTCATCGACGCCGCCCATGACGCCGACGCCATCGCGGCGGCGGTGGGGGACCGGCGGCTGGTCGCGATCGTGTGCACGCACGCCCACAACGACCACATCGACGCCGCGCCCGCGCTGGCCGCGCGGACCGGCGCGCCGGTGCTGCTCCATCCGGACGACCTGTTCCTGTGGAAGCAGACCCACCCCGACCGCTCCCCGGACGGTGAACTCGCCGACGGGCAGGTGCTCTCGGTGGCCGGCACCGAGCTGACCGTCCTGCACACCCCGGGCCACGCGCCGGGAGCGGTCTGCCTGTACGCGCCCGCGCTGGGCACCGTCTTCACCGGCGACACGCTGTTCGCGGGCGGGCCGGGGGCGACGGGCCGTTCCTTCTCGCACTTCCCGACGATCATCGACTCCATCCGGGAGCGGCTGCTGACGCTGCCGTCCGACACGGTTGTGCGTACCGGACACGGTGACGGCACGACCGTCGGGGCTGAGGCGCCGCAGCTCGACGAGTGGATCAAGCGCGGTCACTGACCCCGCTGAACTGGCCTTTCGTACGTCAACCGCCCCACGCTGTGGGGCGGTTTTCGTCTCCCTTGACAGGGGGTGGGGGCGCCTCCAGACTGTTGTTGCGCTTACCGCAATCAGTTTCGTCATACGCACCGAGGTGTCATGAAGATTCCCGTGTGCCGCCTCGCGGATCTGCCGCGAGGCGAGGCCTACCGGCTCGAAATCGACCCGCCTGTCTCGGTGTTCCACACCGATGACGGAGAGGTCTTCGCCATCGACGACACATGCACTCACCAGGACGCCTCGCTCGCCGACGGCTGGTTGGAAGGGTGCGAGGTCGAATGCCCGCTGCACGCGTCGAAGTTCGACCTGCGCACCGGCTCGGTCGACTCGCCGCCTGCCAAGCTGCCCGTCCGTACGCACCAGGTCGTGGTCGAGGACGGCATGATCTACGTCGAGCCCTCGCAGGCAGTGCCCAACCTGCCGCCCTGCGTCGGCGCCCGGCTCGCCGGGGGTCTCGCGTGAGAACGGTGGCCGTGGTGGGGGCCTCGCTCGCCGGCCTGTCGGCCGCCCGCTCCCTGCGCAGGCAGGGGTTCGACGGGCGGCTCGTCATCGTCGGCGACGAGATCCACCGGCCGTACGACCGGCCGCCGCTCTCCAAGGAGTTCCTGGCCGGGACGATGGCCGAGGCCGACCTCGCCCTGGAGGCGGACGGCGAGGATCTGGCCGCCGAGTGGCTGCTCGGCGTACGGGCCACGGGCCTGGACCGCAACGAGCGCCTGGTACGCCTGGCCGACGGCACGGCGGTCCGCGCCGACGGCTTCGTCATCGCCACCGGTGCCGCCGCCCGCACCCTGCCGGGCAGTGAGGGGCTCGCCGGCGTCCACACGCTGCGCACCCTGGACGACGCCCTCGCGCTGCGCGCCGACCTCGCCCGTGGGGGCCGCCTGGTCGTCATCGGCGGCGGCTTCATCGGTGCCGAGGTCGCCTCGACCGCGTACGCCCTCGGACTGGACGTCACCGTCGTCGAGGTGGCGCCGACCCCGCTGGCCGGGCCGCTCGGCGAGGCCATGGGCGGCGTCGTGTCCTCGCTCCACGCGGATCACGGCGTGCGGCTGTTGTGCGGCGTCGCGGTGGCGGGGCTCAGCGGCGAATCCGGCCGCGTGGACGCGGTCCTGCTGGCGGACGGCCGCAGTCTGCCCGCCGACACGGTCGTCGTCGGCGTGGGCGCCCGGCCCAATGTGGAGTGGCTGGAGGGCTCCGGCATCGCGCTGGAGAACGGCGTCACGTGCGGTGCCGACGGCCGCACCAGCCTCGCCGCCGTCGTGGCGGTCGGCGACTGCGCCAACTGGTACGACCCGCTCGCCGGCGCCCACCGCCGCGTCGAGCACTGGACCGGCGCCCTGGAACGCCCGGCCTCCGCCGTGGCCGCCCTGCTCTCCGGGGGCGCGGCCGAGCCGGGTCCGGTGAGGCCGCCGTACTTCTGGTCGGACCAGTACGGCGTGCGTATCCAGTTCGCGGGCCATGCCGCCGTCGCCGACAGCGTCACGGTGGAGGAGGGGGCGGCGGACGATCGCAGCTTCCTGGCGGTCTACCGCCGGGCCGGGGAACCGGTCGCGGTGCTCGGCATGGACCAGCCTCGGCTGTTCATGCGCTGGCGCAAGCAGTTGGCTCAGCCGGCTGCCTCGACCGCTTCGGTCGCTCCGGCCGCCGTGAGGTCTTGACACCGGCGTTTCCCGCCCCACATTCTGCCTGAAAGCAGTTGCGTACTGCACATCGCGTTGCCTATCGCACAACGCCTGGAGGAGTGCCCACGTGACATCGACCAGCCTGCCGGACAGCCTGATCGCCACCCTCTCCGGCTCCTACTACACCGACCCGGGGATCTTCGCCCAGGAACAGGAGCGCATCTTCGAGACGATGTGGTTCTGCGTCGCGCGGGCCTCGGAGCTGGACAAGCCCGGTGCCTTCCGGACCGTCGAGGTGGGCCGGGAGAGCATCATCGTCACGCGCTCGCGGGACAACGCGATCCGGGCCTTCTTCAACGTCTGCCGGCACCGTGGCGCCAAGCTCTGCACCGAGGAGACCGGCGAGGTCAAGCGGGCCTTTCAGTGTCCGTACCACGCCTGGACGTACGACCTCACAGGCAAGCTGATCGCCGCCCCGAACCTGACCAAGATGCCGGACGTCGGCCGCACCGAGTACGGCCTCGCGCCCGTCCACGTACGGGAATGGCTGGGCTATGTCTGGGTCTGCCTGGCTGAGGAGCCGCCCTCCTTCGAGGAGGAGGTCGTCGGCGCGGTCGTGACGCGGCTGGGCGACGTGGAGTCGATCGAGCGCTACGACATCGACAGCCTGGCGGTCGGCAAGCGGATCGTCTACGACGTCAAGGCGAACTGGAAGCTCATCATCGAGAACTTCATGGAGTGCTACCACTGCGCCACGATCCACCCCGAACTCACCGAGGTGCTCCCGGAGTTCGCCGACGGCTACGCCGCGCAGTACTACGTCGGCCACGGCGCGGAGTTCGGCTCGGACGTCCAGGGCTTCACGGTCGACGGCTCGGAGGGCCTGGACCGCATACCGGGCGTGAGCGAGGACCAGGACCGGCGCTACTACGCGATCACCGTCCAGCCGCAGGTCTTCATCAACCTTGTGCCGGACCACGTCATCTTCCACCGCATGTACCCGGTGGCCGCCGACCGCACGATCGTCGAGTGCGACTGGCTCTACCTGAAGGACGTCGTGGACAGCGGCAAGGACGTCAGCCGCTCCGTCGAGCTCTTCGACCGCGTCAACCGTCAGGACTTCGACGCCTGCGAGCGCTGCCAGCCCGCCATGAGCTCCCGCCTGTACGCCAAGGGCGGCGTCCTGGTCCCCAGCGAGCACCACATCGGCGCCTTTCACGACTGGGTCCAGGGCAAGCTGGGCAGTTAGCCCAGGTCCTGGCCGAGGTACCCCATCCGGTGGCTGATCTCGGCGGCGCCCTTGATCAGCACCGGGGCCAGCTCGTGCATCCGCTCCTCCGTGAAGCGGTAGGAGGGGCCGGATGCGCTGACCGCGGCGATGACCTCGCCGTCGCGGGAGCGTACGGGCGCGGCCATGGCGTGCAGGCCGATCTCCAGCTCCTCCAGGGTCCAGGCGTAGCCGCGTTCCCTGGCCTCGGCGAGGTTCTTCTCCAGCTTGGTCTTCGAGGTCAGGGTGTGCGGCGTGATCTTCTCCAGGCCCGCGTCGGACAGCAACTCGGCGCGCTCGCGGGCGGGGAGGTGGGCGAGCAGGATCTTGCCGCTGGAGGTGGCGTGCAGCGGGGTGAGCTGGCCGACCCAGTTGTGCGCGGTGACGGCGCCGGGGCCGCGTACCTGGAAGAGGTTGATCGCGAACTGCTTCTCCATGACCGCGATGTTGACGGTCTCCTCGATCTCCTCGGCAAGGCGTTCGCAGACCGGGCGGCCCTGCTGCGTAATGTCGATACGGCCGGTGACCGCGCCGGCCAGCCGTACGATCCCGAAGCCGAGGCGGTACTTCCCGCGCTCGCCGGCCTGCTCCACCAGGCCTCGTGCCTCCAGGGCGCCCAGCAGGCGGAAGGCGGTCGACTTGTGCACGTCGATCTCCCCCGCCACTTCACTCACACCGGCCTCGCCGCGCTGGGCCAGGATCTCCAGGACGCTGATCGCGCGGTCGACGGACTGCACTCCGCCGGTCTGCGATCCCGCCGTTTCGTTATCTGCGCTGAAGTTGCTCACAGCGAAACTATACGCGCGGTAAACAACAGCCCGGTAGGAAACGAAACCGAAACCTCCGCTCTTCAAGTTGCGTGGCACGCAACCTGGTGCGTATAGCGATACTCGTACTACCATGCCCCGCATATCGACGGCGCGATCGGGAAGCGAGAGGTCCATGGCTCCCTTGCAGTACGACTACGTCATCGTCGGCGGCGGCTCAGCAGGCAGCGCGCTGGCCAACCGGCTCTCCGCCGATCCGGCAAAGAAGGTGCTGGTCCTGGAGGCCGGCCGCCCGGATCACCGGTGGGATGTCTTCATCCAGATGCCCGCCGCCCTCACCTTCCCGATCGGCAGCCGGTTCTACGACTGGAAGTACGAGTCCGAGCCCGAGCCCCACATGGGCGGCCGGCGCGTTTACCACGCCCGCGGCAAGATCCTCGGCGGCTCCAGCAGCATCAACGGCATGATCTTCCAGCGCGGCAACCCGCTGGACTACGAGCGCTGGGCCAAGGACCCGGGCATGGAGAAGTGGGACTACCACCACTGTCTGCCCTACTTCCAGCGCATGGAGAACTGTCTCGCCGCCGACGACAAGGACGAGTTCCGCGGCCACGAAGGCCCGCTGGTCCTGGAGCGCGGCCCGGCGAAGAGTCCCCTGTTCCCCGCCTTCCTCAAGTCCGTCCAGGAAGCCGGCTACCCCCTCACGGACGACGTCAACGGCTACCGCCAGGAGGGCTTCGCGCCCTTCGACCGCAACGTCCGCCGGGGCCGCCGCCTCTCCGCCTCCAAGGCCTACCTGCACCCGGTCATGAAGCGGCCCAACCTGACGGTCAAGACCCGCGCCCTGGTCACCAAGGTGCTCTTCGAGGGCAAGCGTGCCGTCGGCGTCGAGTACGAGCACGGCCTCGGCAAGAAGAAGCAGCAGCACGAGGTGCGGGCCGGCGAGGTCATCCTCTGTGGCGGCGCCATCAACTCCCCGCAGCTGCTCCAGCTCTCCGGCGTCGGCAACGCGGAGGAGCTCCAGGCGCTGGGCATCCCCGTCGTCCACGACCTCCCCGGTGTCGGGGAGAACATGCAGGACCACCTCGAGGTCTACGTCCAGTACGCCTGCAAGCAGCCCGTCTCCATGCAGCCGTACATGGCGAAGTGGCGGGCGCCCTTCATCGGCCTGCAGTGGCTCTTCCGCAAGGGCCCGGCGTCGACCAACCACTTCGAGGCCGGCGGCTTCGCCCGCAGCAACGAGGACGTCGACTACCCGAACCTGATGTTCCACTTCCTGCCGATCGCGGTCCGGTACGACGGTTCCGCACCGGCCGGCGGACACGGCTACCAGGTGCACGTCGGGCCCATGTACTCCGACGCCATCGGCTCCGTGAAGATCAAGAGCAAGGACCCGCGCGAGCACCCGGCGCTGCGCTTCAACTACCTCTCCACCGAGCAGGACCGGCGCGAGTGGGTCGAGGCCATCCGCGTCGCCCGCAAGCTGCTCAACCAGCCCGCCATGGAGCAGTACAACGCCGGTGAGGTCTCCCCGGGGCCGGAGGTCGAGACGGACGAGCAGATCCTGGAATGGGTCGCCAAGGAGGGCGAGACGGCCCTGCACCCGTCCTGCACCTGCAAGATGGGCACCGATGAGATGGCCGTCGTCGACCCCGACAGCATGAAGGTCCACGGAGTCGAGGGCCTGCGGGTCGTCGACGCCTCGGTCATGCCCTACGTCACCAACGGCAACATCTACGCCCCGGTCATGATGATCGCCGAAAAGGCCGCCGACCTCATCCTCGGCAAGGACCCGCTCCCGCCCTCCAAGGCGGAGTACTACCGGCACCGCGACCCGCGTTGAAGCAGCTGCTGAGCCGGGTCCGCTACGAAGTCCTCCCGGCGAAGTCGACGGAGGACAAGGTCCTCGCCCACGTCCCGCGCGACGTGGTGATCACGGTCACCGCGTCGCCGGTCAAGGGCCCCAAGATCGGCGTCGGCGAGTCCACCCGCTTCCTCGCCAAGCACGCCTCCTGGTTCGTCCGCCTGGCCACCCCCGGCGGCTACTCCCCGGAACGGCTCCTGACCCGTACCGCTCCGGCGCTCGCGGCGCCTTCCGCCGCGGTGGCGGGCCTCCATGTCTTCACCTTCAACCAGATCGCCGAGACCGAGCGCTGGCGCCGCGACATGCTTGCGCGCGCCGGGAGTTGAGGCCCCCGGCGCGTCCGGCGATTGTGTACGGCCGCGTACGGCTCGCGTCAGCGGAAGACGACGGTGCGGTTCCCGTCGACCATGACGCGGCTTTCGCTGTGCCACTTGACGGCGTGGGCGAGGACCTGGGCCTCCACGTCGCGCCCGACGGTGACGAGCTCGTCGGGGTCGAGGGAGTGGTCGACGCGGACGACGTCCTGTTCGATGATCTGGCCTTCGTCGAGCTCGGGGGTGACGTAGTGCGCTGTGGCGCCGACGAGCTTGACGCCGCGGTCGTAGGCCTGGTTGTAGGGGCGGGCGCCCTTGAAGCTGGGGAGGAAGGAGTGGTGGATGTTGATGGCGCGGCCGTCGAGTTGCTTGCAGAGGTCGTCGGAGAGGACCTGCATGTAGCGGGCGAGGACGACGAGTTCGACGTCGAGTTCGCGGACCAGCTCCAGGAGGCGGGCCTCGGCCTCGGGCTTGGTGTCCTTCGTGACGGGGACGTGGAAGAAGCGCACGCCGTAGGTGTCGGCGAGGCTCTCGAAGTCGCGGTGGTTGGAGACGATCGCCGGGATGTCGATGTTGAGCGCGCCGGTGCGCTGCCGGAAGAGCAGGTCGTTCAGGCAGTGTCCGAACTTCGAGACCATGATGAGGGCGCGGGTCGGCGTGGCCGCGTCGCGGAGAATCCAGCGGATGCCGTAGGCCTCGGCGACGGGGCCGAAGCGGTAACGCAGTGTTTCCAGATCGGTGTTTGGATCGGAAACGTCGAAGTGGACCCTCATGAAGAACCGGCCCTTGAGCCGGTCGTCGAACTGCTGGCTCTGAAGGATGTTGCCGGAGTTCCGTACGAGGAAGCCGCTCACCGCGTGGACGATGCCGGCCCGGTCCGGGCACGAGAGGGTGAGGACGTACTCGTGGCCGGGTTGCGGTCGAGCAGACATGTGCGACCTCCGCTGGTGCGTAATGAGCAACAGGGTGAGTGATACGCAACATGGTCCGGTCCCGTGCCGCCTGCGGTCAAGAGGTGGAACCCGCTGGCGTCAACCCCTTGACGTATGTCACCCATTCGGCCAGGGTGTTCCACCACAAGCAATTCGATGCGCTATGCGCAACGAATTCGTCTGAAGGGCTCCTCGCGTGGCAGACCTGTATCTGGACGGTGAGTGGCGCGACCCGGTTGCGGGCGGCCGCCGGGAGATTCGCTGCCCCGCTGATGGCACCCTGTCCGCGACCGTGTCCGAGGGAACGCGGGCAGACAGCGAGATCGCGATCATCGCAGCCCGCCGCGCCTTTGACGAGGGGTCGTGGCCGCGCACGCCGGAGCGGGAGCGCGGGGCGCTGCTGCTGAGGGTCGCGGACCTGCTGGAGCGGGACGCCAAGGAGTTCGCGCGGGCCGAATCGCTCGACACCGGCAAGCGGTTGGTGGAGAGCGAGTACGACATCGCCGATGTCATCTCCTGTTTCCGCTACTACGGCGGCATCGCGGGCACCAGCGCCGGCCGGGTCATCGACACCGGCCGGGACGACGCCATCAGCAGGGTGGAGTCTGAGCCGATCGGCGTCTGCGGCCTGATCACCCCCTGGAACTACCCCCTCCTCCAGGCCTCCTGGAAGGTCGCGCCCGCCCTCGCTGCGGGCAACACCATCATCCTCAAGCCCAGCGAGCTGACCCCCTCCACCTCGATCCTGCTCATGCGGGCCCTGGAAGAGGCCGGCCTCCCTGCCGGGGCCGCCAACCTGGTCCTGGGCACCGGCCCGGAGGTCGGGGCGCCCTTCTCCGAGCATCCGGCGGTGGACATGGTGTCCTTCACCGGCGGGCTGGAGACCGGCAAACGGATCATGGCGACCGCCGCCGCGAGCGTGAAGAAGGTCGCGCTGGAGCTGGGCGGCAAGAACCCCAACGTCATCTTCGCCGACGCCGACTTCGAGACGGCCGTGGACTTCGCGCTCACGGCCGTCTTCCTGCACTCGGGCCAGGTCTGCTCGGCCGGCGCCCGCCTGATCGTAGAGGACTCGCTGCACGACTCCTTCGTCGACGAGGTCGTACGCCGGGCAGGAACGATCCGCCTCGGCGGCCCCTTCGACGCCGAGGCCGAGACCGGCACGCTGATCTCCGCCGCCCACCGCGACAAGGTCGAGGCCTACGTCGCCGCCGGCATCGCCGAAGGCGCCGTACTGCGGTGCGGCGGCGCCCGCCCCACCGACCCCGCACTGGCGGACGGCTTCTACTACCCGCCGACCGTCCTGGACGAGTGCACCCAGGACATGCGCGTGGTCCACGAGGAGTCCTTCGGCCCGGTACTGACCGTCGAGCGCTTCCGGGACGGCGACGAGGACGACGCCGTACGCATCGCCAACGACACGGAGTACGGCCTCGCCGGCGCCGTCTGGACGCAGGACGCGGGCCGGGCCCAGCGGGTCGCCCGGCGGCTGCGCCACGGCACCGTATGGATCAACGACTACCACCCCTACGTGCCGCAAGCGGAATGGGGTGGATTCGGGCACTCGGGCGTGGGCCGGGAGCTGGGACCTGCCGGCCTCGACGAGTACCGCGAGCCCAAGCACATCTGGCAGAACATCCAACCGCAGCCGCAGCGCTGGTTCCGCGGCTGAAGCCCGAAGAGAGGTCGACAGTGACCCCAACCGATACTGAGGTGTCGCAGCGGCGCGACGCGTCCCAGGATCAGGACCGGACCCCGGTCGTCTCCGTGCGCGGGCTGTGGAAGGTGTTCGGCCCCAAGGCCGAAAAGGTGCCGGACTCCGAGGAGTTGAGGGGTCTGTCGCGCCGCGAGCTGCTGGACCGGGCCGGCTGCACGGCGGCAGTGCGGGACGTGAGCTTCGATGTGTCACCCGGTGAGGTCTTCGTCGTCATGGGCCTGTCCGGCTCCGGCAAGTCCACCCTCGTGCGGTGTCTGACCCGGCTGATCGAACCGACCGCCGGCCAGGTCGTCTTCGAGGGCGAGGACATCCGCGACGCCGACCCCAAGCGGTTGCGCGAGCTGCGCCGCCGCAAGTTCTCCATGGTCTTCCAGCACTTCGGGCTGCTGCCGCACCGCCGCGTCGTCGACAACGTCTCGTACGGTCTCGAGATACGCGGCATGGGCAAGGCCGAGCGCACCAAGCGGGCCCTGGAGGTCGTCGAGCTGGTCGGCCTGTCCGGCTACGAGAACTCCTACCCCGACCAGCTCTCCGGCGGCATGCAGCAGCGCGTCGGCCTGGCGCGGGCGCTCGCGGGCGACCCGGACGTGCTGTTCTTCGACGAGCCGTTCTCCGCGCTGGACCCACTGATCCGCCGGGACATGCAGAACGAGGTCATCCGGCTGCACCACGAGGTCGGCAAGACCATGGTGTTCATCACCCACGACCTGTCCGAGGCACTCAAGCTCGGTGACCGCATCCTGATCATGCGCGACGGCAAGATGGTTCAGTGCGGGACCGGCGACGAGCTGGTCGGCGCCCCGGCCGACGACTACGTACGCGACTTCGTCAGCGAGGTGCCGCGCGCCGATGTGCTGACCCTGAAGTGGATCATGCGCCCGGCCGGCCCGGACGACGCCCTCGACGGGCCGGAGCTGGGCCCGGACGTGGTGGTGCGGGAGGCGACCCGGGCCGTGCTGGCAGCCGAGAAGCCGGCGAAGGTCGTCGAGAACGGCAAGCTGCTGGGCATCGTCGGCGACGAGGAGATTCTGTCGGTCATCGCGGGCGGTGCGTGATGGCAACCATCGCGGAGGCACCCGCCAAGCTCGGGCCGGTACGCGCGGTCCGCCGCCGGGTCGTGATCGCCGGGATCCTGGTCGCCTGGCTGGTGCTCTTCGCCGTGCTGCGCGGCCATCAGACGCTGGCGCTGGCGGCGGCCGACCTGACCGACCTGCACCGCTGGTTCAACGACGTCAACGACTCCATCGGCGCCAACCGCAACTCCAACCCGCTCTTCCTCTACTTCTTCAACGAGATCCGGCTGGTCATCGACAACCTGGTGACCTTCATCCAGTCGCTGATCTCCCAGCCGTCCGCCGGCCGCCCGGTCCCCACCATCGGCTGGCTCGGCGTCGTCGCCATCGCCGGTTACGTCTCCTGGGCCTTCGGCAACTGGCGGGTCGCGATCCTGGCCATGGCCGGCTTCACCTTCTTCGGGTTGCAGGGCCTGTGGCAGGAGAGCATGGACACCCTGGCGCTGACCGTGTCGGCGGTCTTCGTCGCGCTCCTCATCGGCATCCCGCTCGGCGTGTGGGCGGGGCTGTCCGACCGGGTCAACCGGATCCTGACGCCGTTCCTGGACTTCATGCAGACGATGCCGACCTTCGTCTACCTGGCCCCGCTCACCCTCTTCTTCCTCATCGGTCCGGCGTCGGCCACCATCGCCACCCTGATCTACGCGGCGCCTCCCGCGATCCGTATCACCGCCCACGCCATCCGCTCGGTGCCCGAGACGACGGTCGAGGCGGCCGACTCGCTGGGCTCGACGCGCCGGCAGACGCTCACCAAGGTGCTGCTGCCGATGTCCAAGCGGACGGTGGTGATGGGCGTCAACCAGACCATCATGGCCGCCCTGGCCATGGTCACCATCGCCGCGCTGATCGACGCCCCCGGGCTCGGCAAGACCGTCGTCCAGGCCCTGCAGTCGCTGGATGTGGGCACGGCCTTCAATGCTGGTCTCGCCATCGTCGTCATGGCCATCGTCCTGGACCGGGTGACGACCGCGGCAAGCGTAAGGGCCGAGGCGGCCAGGCGCTCGGGGAGCCGTTTCGCCAAGTGGCGCAAGCACCTGCTGGTGGCGGGCGGCGTGGTGGCGGCAGTCGTCGTCTACCTGTCGCACACGTACGTCTGGGCGGCGGAGTTCCCCGGCCAGGGCAGCACCGGCAGCGCCATCGCGAGCGCGGCGGACAGCGTGACCACCTGGGCGCAGGACAATCTGTCGGGCTTCACGAACGCCATTCGCAACCTCATCACCAACGGCCTGCTCAACCCCTTCCAGTCGCTGCTGACCGACTCCCCGTGGTGGCTGGTCGGCGCGGTCCTGGTCGCCGTCGGCGCCGTACTGGGCGGCTGGCGGGCCGGGGTCACGGCGGGGGTGTGCGTGGGGCTGCTGGTCGGCACCGGGGTGTGGTCGGACGGTATGACCACGCTGGCCTCGACGGTCGTGGCGACGGTGCTCGTGATGGTGTTCGGGGTCGTGGTCGGCGTCTGGATGGGGCGCAGCCCGATGGCCGACCGGCTCATCCGGCCCACTCTGGACGCGGCGCAGGTGATGCCGCCGTTCGTCTACCTGGTGCCGTTCCTCGCACTGTTCGGCGCGACCCGCTTCACCGCGATCGTCGCCGCCGTCGTCTATGCCGCACCCGTCACGATGAAGATCATCGCGGACGGGATCCGGGCCGTGCCGGAGACCACGGTCGAGGCGGCCACCGCTGCCGGGTCCAACACCTGGCAGATCATCACCAAAGTCCAACTGCCGATGTCACGCGGCGCCCTGACTCTCGCTACCAACCAGGGCCTGATTTACGTGCTGTCGATGGTTGTTGTGGGCGGCCTGGTCGGTGCGGGCGCCCTCGGCTACGACGTTGTGGCCGGATTCTCGCAGGGAGAGCTGTACGGCAAGGGGCTGGCGGCGGGGCTCGCCATCGTACTGCTCGGAGTCATGTTCGACCGGATCACTCAGGCAGCGGCGCGACGCACCACGGTGCCCAGCCGGGGCTAGGGCAGTCAAAAGGAGCACGACACATGGCAATACACCTCGTCGCGGGCAGCCGTCCCGCGAGATGGCGCGCCGGCGCGGCCGGACTGGCGGCGCTCGGCCTCACCCTCACCGCGTGCGGCGGTGCCAAGGTCGGCGACACCTCCTCCGCCGCAGGCAGCTCCGGCAAGTGCGGAACCTTCAATCTGGCGGTCAACCCGTGGGTCGGCTACGAGGCGGACGCGGCGGTCGTCGCGTACGTCGCGGAGAAGAAGCTCGGCTGTACGGTCAATAAGAAGGACCTGAAAGAGCAGGTCGCGTGGCAGGGCTTCGGGACCGGCGAGGTCGACGCCGTCCTGGAGAACTGGGGCCACGACGACCTGAAGAAGAAGTACATCACCGAGCAGAAGACCGCCGTCTCGGCCGGCCAGACCGGCAACAAGGGCGTCATCGGCTGGTACGTACCGCCGTGGCTGGCGAAGGCGTACCCGGACATCACCAGCTGGAAGAACCTCAACAAGTACGCCTCGAAGTTCAAGACCTCGGAGTCGGGCGGCAAGGGCCAGCTGCTGGACGGCGACCCCTCGTACGTCACGAATGACGCGGCGCTGGTGACGAACCTGAAGCTGGACTACAAGGTGGTGTACGCGGGCAGCGAGACCGCGCTCATCCAGGCCTACCGGCAGGCCGAGAAGAACAAGCAGTGGGTCATCGGCTACTTCTACGAGCCGCAGTGGTTCCTGTCCGAGGTGCCGCTGGTCAAGGTCAATCTGCCCGCGTACACGACGGGCTGCGACGCCGTCGCGTCGAAGATCGCCTGCGATTACCCCGTATACAACCTGGACAAGATCGTCAGCTCGACGTTCGCCAAGTCGGGCAGCCCGGCCTACAGCCTGGTCAAGAACTTCTCCTGGACCAACGACGACCAGAACCTCGTCGCCAAGTACATCGCCGTCGACAAGATGTCGGACGACGCGGCCGCGAAGAAGTGGGTCGACGCCAACCCCGACAAGGTCGCTGCCTGGCTCAAGTAGGGCGCTCCGCCCGGGATGAGGCAGCTCGCGCGACCGCGACCGCCCGTGAAACACCCGTGCCCGGTGGGCTGCTCCGACAGCCCGCCGGGCACGTGCGTTCTGCCCTCTTGACACCCCCCGGAGGGACAGGCACATTGAGTTGCGCAACCTGAAGCTTGTTGCGCTGACAGCAACTGGGACTGCTTTTTAGGCGGAGGTGCGGCGATGGCGGGACCCCGAGTGGTCATCATCGGAGCGGGCGTCGTGGGGGCGGCGCTGGCGGACGAGCTGTCCGCCGCGGGCTGGACCGAGATCACGGTCGTCGACCAGGGCTCGCTCCCGGCCACCGGGGGATCGTCTTCGCACGCGCCCGGCCTGGTCTTCCAGACCAACTCGTCCAAGACGATGACCGAGCTGGCCCGCTACACCGTCGAGAAGTTCTGCTCCCTCGACGTCGACGGCCAGCCCTGCTTCCTCCAGGTCGGCGGCCTCGAAGTGGCCACGACCGAGGCGCGCCTCGCCGAACTGCACCGCCGCCACGGCTGGATCACCGCCTGGGGCGTGGAGTCCCGCCTGCTGAGCCCCGAGGAGTGCGTCGAGCTGCACCCCCTCGTCGACCGCTCACGCGTCCTCGGCGGCCTCCTGGTGCCCACGGACGGCCTCGCCAAGGCCGTCCTCGCGGTCGAGGCGCAGGTCCGGCAGGCCACCGAGCGAGGCGTACGTTTCCTGCCCTGCCACGAAGTCCTCGACGTGCTGCAGGAGGACGGCCGGGTCACCGCCGTCCGTACCGATGTCGGCGGCGACATTCCCGCCGACATCGTCGTGTGCTGCGCCGGCATCTGGGGCCCGAAGATCGCCCGCATGGTCGGCATGAACCTGCCGCTCACCCCGCTCGGCCACCAGCTCGCCTGGACCGGCCCGGTGCCGGCCCTCGCCGGCCAGACGGAGGAAGCGGTCCGCCCGATCCTGCGCCACCAGGACGCCGACCTCTACTACCGCGACCGCTTCGACCGCATCGGCATCGGCTACTACGGCCACCGCCCGATGCCGGTCTCCGCCGACGACATCCTCTCCGTGGACGCGGCCGACCAGATGCCCTCCGTCCTCAAGTTCACCGAGGACGACTTCGCGGACGCCTGGACCGAGACGCAGGCGCTGCTCCCCGCCACCCGCGAGGCCAAGATCGAGGAGGGCATCAACGGCCTCTTCTCCTTCACCACCGACGGCATGCCGCTGCTGGGCGAGTCACCGGACGTCCGGGGCTTCTGGGTCGCCGAGGCCGTATGGGTCACCCACTCCGCCGGCGTGGCCCGGGCCGTCTCCGAGTGGCTGGTCGACGGCCACTGTTCGTCCTTCGACCTGCACGAGTGCGACGTCAACCGCTTCGAGCCGCACCAGCTCTCCCCGGAGTACGTCCTCGCCCGCGACTGCCAGAACTTCGTCGAGGTCTACGACATCCTCCACCCCCTCCAGCCCTCCGGGGAGCCGCGCCCGATCCGTACCAGCCCCTTCCACGCCCGCCAGCAGGAGCTGGACGCGTGGTTCCTGGAGGCCAACGGCTGGGAGCGCCCCCAGTGGTACGAGGCCAACGCGGGCCTGGTCGACGGCCGTTCCATCCCCACCCCTAACGACTGGGCCGCCCGCTACTGGTCCCCGATCGTCGGCGCCGAGGCCCAGGCCACCCGCGAGACCGTCGCCATGTACGACATGACGGCCCTCAAGCGCCTCGAGGTGTCCGGCCGGGGCGCAGCCGCCTTCCTGGAGCGGCTGTCCACCGGCAAGATCGACAAGTCCGTCGGCTCGGTCACGTACACCCTCCTCCTGGACGAGGACGGCGGCATCCGCAGCGACGTCACCATCGCCCGCCTCGCCCGCGACCTCTTCCAGGTCGGCGCCAACGGCAATCTCGACCTAGACTGGTTCACCCGCCACCTCCCGGACGACGGCTCGGTCGCCGTCCGCGACATCACCCCCGGCACCTGCTGTATCGGCCTCTGGGGCCCGCTGGCCCGTCAGGTCCTCCAGCCCCTCACCGACTCCGACTTCTCCAACGACGGCCTGAAGTACTTCCGCGCCAAGCGCGCCCACATCGGCTCGGTCCCGGTCACCGCGATGCGTCTGTCGTACGTCGGCGAGCTCGGCTGGGAGCTCTACACCACCGCCGACCTCGGCCAGAAGCTCTGGGACACCCTGTGGGCCGCCGCCCAGCCCCTCGGCGGCATCGCCGCCGGCCGCGGCGCCTTCAACAGCCTCCGCCTGGAGAAGGGCTACCGCTCCTTCGGCACCGACATGACCTACGAGCACGACCCGTACGAAGCCGGGCTCGGCTTCGCCGTCAAGCTCGACAAGGACGTCGACTTCATCGGCAAGGCCGCGCTGATCCGCCGCAAGGCGGACGTGAAGCGCCGCCTGACCTGCCTCACCATCGACGACCCGAGCGCCGTCGTCATGGGCAAGGAACCGGTCTACGACGGCGGTCAGGCCGTCGGTTACGTCACCAGCGCCGCCTACGGCTACACCATCGGCAAGGGCATCGCCTACGCGTGGCTCCCGGCGGACCTGGCCACCCCGGGCCGTGCTGTGGACATCGGCTACTTCGACCGGCGCATCGCCGCCCAGGTCGCGGAAGAGCCCCTGTTCGACCCGACGATGTCCCGCCTGCGTGGCTGATCCGGGAGGCCCTGGCCGTATGAACGCCCTCAGCGCACCGCTCGCCGAGCCCGACCCCGACCTCGCAGCCCTGCGGGCCCGCACCGAAGCCCTCGCAGCCGCCCACCCGCTCTACCCGTACCTGTCAGGAGACGCCCGATGAGCCCCCGCACCCCCGGTGCCGATCTCCCCGAGCACCCCGACTGGCTGTGGCGCACGCCCGAGCCGAAGAAGTCGTACGACGTCGTCATCGTCGGCGGCGGCGGGCACGGCCTCGCCACCGCCCACTACCTGGCGAAGAACCACGGGATCACGAACGTCGCGGTCCTGGAGAAGGGCTGGCTCGCGGGCGGCAACATGGCCCGCAACACCACGATCATCCGCTCCAACTACCTCTGGGACGAGAGCGCCGGCATCTACGAACACGCCCTCAAGCTCTGGGAAGGCCTGGAGGAGGAGCTGGACTACCCCATCCTCTTCTCCCAGCGCGGCGTCCTGAACCTCGCCCACAGTCTCCAGGACGTACGCGACAGCGTCCGCCGCGTCGAGGCCAACCGCCTCAACGGCGTCGACGCCGAATGGCTCGACGCGGACGGTGTCCGGGAGGTCTGCCCGATCGTCAACATCTCGCCCGACGTGCGCTACCCCGTCATGGGCGGTACGTACCAGCCGCGCGCCGGCATCGCCAAGCACGACCACGTGGCCTGGGGCCTGGCCCGCTCGGCGGACGCCGCCGGCATCGACATCATCCAGAACTGCGAAGTCACCGGCATCGACATCGTCGGCGGCCAGGTCGTCGGCGTACAGACCACCCTCGGGCCCATCGCGGCGGGCAAGGTCGCACTCTGCTCGGCGGGGCACTCGTCGGTCCTGGCCAAGATGGCCGGCTTCGATCTGCCGCTGCAGAGCCACCCGTTGCAGGCGCTCGTGAGCGAGCTGCTGGAGCCGGTCCACCCCACGGTTGTCATGTCGAACGCGGTGCACGTGTACGTCAGTCAGGCGCACAAGGGCGAGTTGGTCATGGGCGCCGGCATCGACTCGTACAACTCCTACACCCAGCGCGGCGCCTTCCACATCATCGAAGAGCAGATGTCCGCCGCGCTCGAGCTCTTCCCCGTCTTCGCCCGCGCGCACGTGCTCCGCACCTGGGGCGGCATCGTCGACGTCAGCCCCGACGCCTCCCCCATCATCGGCCTCACCCCCGTCGACAACCTCTACCTCAACTGCGGCTGGGGCACCGGCGGCTTCAAAGCCACCCCCGGCGTCGGCTGGGTCTACGCCCACACCATCGCCCACGACACCCCCCACCCCCTCAACGCCCCCTTCTCGCTCGACCGTTTCACCACCGGCGCGCTCGTCGACGAGCACGGCGCGGCCGCGGTAGCCCACTGATGCGGCTTCGCCTCAGACCCGTGCCGCCGCTCCGGAACGCCCCGGCCGCCGCCCTGCCGGCGGCCCCGCTCGACATCGCGAGGTGATCTCACAACATGCTGCTCATCCCATGCCCTTGGTGCGGACCCCGCGACGAGTCCGAGTTCCACTACGGCGGCCAGGCCCACATCGCCTACCCCGAGGACCCCTCGGCCCTGACCGACGACGAGTGGGCCCACTACCTCTTCTTCCGCGACAACCCCAAGGGACCCTTCGCCGAGCGCTGGAGCCACGCGGCCGGCTGCCGCCGCTGGTTCAACGCGGTACGCGACACGTCGACGAACGAGTTCGTGGAGGCGCCGCCATATTCAGCCCCTCCGGGGTTTGAGGAGCAGGGTCCAGGGGCAAAGCCCCCGGTTTCGGGAAGGGGCGGGGTGGTGGGGGTGCCCCCAGCGAAGCGAGGGGGAGAGTCAACCCCTGCCCCCGCCACGGACGGCCGCACCCAACCGTTCCGGCTCACCACGGGCGGCCGAGTCAACCGCGCCGAACGCCTCACGTTCACCTTCGACGGCACCCAGTACGAAGGCCACCCCGGCGACACCCTCGCCTCCGCCCTCCTCGCCAACGGCATCATCCGCACCGGAACGAGCATCAAACTCGGCCGCCCGCGTGGCATCTTCTCCGCCGGCGTCGAAGAGCCCAACGCCGTCATCCAGATAGAAGAGCCGTTCCCCGAGCCGATGCTCCCCGCCACCGCCGTCGAGCTGTACGACGGCCTCGTGGCGACCGGCCTTCCCGGCCAGGGCCGCCTCGCCACGACCCCCGACCCGGCGCGCTACGACGCCGTGCACACCCACTGCGACCTGCTGATCGTCGGCGCCGGCCCGGCCGGCCTCGCCGCGGCCGCCTCGGCAGCGAGAAGCGGCGCCCGCGTCATCCTGGCCGACGACCAGCCCGAGCTGGGCGGCAGCCTGCTGGGCACGGCCCAACACCTCACCTGGGCAAGCGAAGTCGAGGCCCTCCTCACCTCCGCCCCCGAAGTGCGCATCCTCCGCCGCACCACCGTCTTCGGCTACTACGACGACAACCACCTCCTCGCCGTCGAGCGCCGCACCAACCACCTCGGCGCCCACGCCCCCGCGCACGTCTCCCGCGAGCGCGTCCACCGCATCCGCGCCCGCCGCGTCATCCTGGCCACCGGCGCCCACGAGCGCTCCCTCGCCTTCCCGGACAACGACCGCCCCGGCATCATGCTGGCCGGTTCGGCCCGTACGTACGTCAACAAGTACGGCGTCGTCCCGGGCCGCAAGGCCGTGGTCTTCACGACCAACGACAGCGCCCACGCCGTCGCCCGCGACCTTGCCGCCGCAGGCGTGGAGATCGCGGCGATGGTCGACACCCGCCAGGGCGAGTACGTCACCGGCACAGAAGGAGAAGACCGCCTCACCGCCGTGCTGGTGGGCGACCGCCGGATCGAGGCCGACCTCCTCCTGGTCTCGGGCGGCTGGAACCCCGTCGGCCACCTCTACAGCCAGGCGGGCGGCAAGCTCCGCTACGACGACGCCCTCGGCACCTTCGTCCCCGCCCCCGGCACCTGCCGCCAGGCCGTCGAGGTCGCGGCGAGTCCGGCGGAGGGCACGGCAGCCGCCGCCTGCGCGCTGGAGGCCGAAGGCTACGCACCGGAGCAACCCGAACTGCCGCCCGTAGACGCCGAATCGGAGACCGCCCCGGAGACGGTCTTCGTCGTCTTCGGCACCGGCGGAGCGACAAGCTTCGTCGACCTCCAGCGCGACGTCACCGTCGCCGACCTCACACGGGCCACCGGCGCCGGAATGCGTTCCGTCGAGCACACCAAGCGCTACACCACCGCCGGCACCGCCAACGACCAGGGCAAGACCTCCGGCGTACTGGCCTCCGGCACCGTCGCCCACCTCCTCGGCGTCGACGTCTCCGCGCTCGGCACGACCACCTTCCGGCCGCCGTACACCCCCGTCAGCTTCGCGACCCTCGCCGGCCGCGACCGGGGCGCCCTCCACGACCCGATCCGCACCACCGCCATCCATCCCTGGCATGTCGCCCACGGCGCGCTCTTCGAGAACGTCGGCCAGTGGAAGCGACCCTGGTACTACCCGCAGCCCGGCGAGGACATGGAAACCGCCGTCCTGCGCGAATGCACCGCCGCCCGTGAGGGCGTGGCCTTCATGGACGCCTCGACCCTCGGCAAGATCGACGTCCAGGGCCCGGACGCGGGCGTCTTCCTCGACCGCCTCTACACGAACATGATGAGCACCCTCAAAGTCGGCATGATCCGCTACGGCGTCATGGCCCGCCTCGACGGCATGATCTTCGACGACGGCACCGTCATCCGCCTCGCCGACGACCGCTTCATCGTCACCACCACCACCGGCAATGCCGCCACCGTCCTGGACTGGATGGAGGAATGGCTGCAGACCGAGTGGCCCGACCTGAGGGTCCGGTTCACCTCCGTCACCGAGCAGTGGGCCACCATCGCACTCGTCGGCCCCCGCTCCCGCGAGGTGCTCCGCGACCTGGCCCCCGATCTGGCCGTGGACAACGCCGACTTCCCCTTCATGGCCTGGCGCGACACGACCGTCGCGGGCATCGCGGCCCGCGTCTGCCGGATCAGCTTCTCCGGCGAACTGGCCTACGAGATCAACGTCTCGCCCTGGGACGCCCTCGCGCTCTGGGAGTCCGTCTACGCGGCCGGAGTCACCCCGTACGGCACCGAGACCATGCACGTCCTGCGCGCCGAGAAGGGCTACCCGATCATCGGCCAGGACACGGACGGCACGGTGACCCCGCAGGACCTGGGCATGAGCTGGGTCGTGTCGAAGAAGAAGAAGAAGGACTTCGTCGGCAAGCGCTCGTACGCCCGTGCCGACGCCGTCCGCCCCGACCGCAAGCACCTCGTCGGCCTGCTCCCCGAGGACCCGGCCGACTTCCTCCCCGAGGGCACCCACCTGGTCGCCACCGGCACCCTCCCCGAGCCGCCCGTCCCGATGCTCGGCCACGTCACTTCCAGCTACTGCAGCGCCGCCCTCGGCCGGACCTTCGCCCTCGCGCTCGTCAAGGGCGGCCGGGACCGTATCGGCGAGCGGCTGTACGCGCCCGTCGGCGACCGGCTGGTCCCGGTGACAGTCGCCGGCCCAGTCCTCTACGACCCCGAGGGAGCCCGCCGCGATGGCTGAGACCGCGATGGCTGAAACCGCAATGCCTGAAACCGCAATGGTTGGCAGCACAACCACGACCCACCGCCCCCAGAGCCCCCTGTCCGGCGCCGCCGCCCGCTTCGCCGCCGCCACCCGCACCTCCGGCGGCGCCCTGCGGCTGGCCGAGGTCCCCTTCCTCGCCCAGATCAACGTCCGGCTCGACCCCAAGGGGCCGGCCGCCGAGGCCGTCGGGCTCGCCCTCGGCCTCCAGTTGCCCCCCGAACCCGACACCGCCGTACAGGCCGGGGAGCTGACCGCCCTGTCGCTCGGTCCCGACGAATGGCTCGTCGTCGGGCCGCCCAGCACGCAGGCGGACCTCGAGGCCCGGATCCGTACGGCGGTGGGCGAGGAGCCGGCAGCGGTCACCGATGTCTCCGCCCAGCGCACGACGGTGCTGGTCGCCGGCCCCCGCGCCCGTGACCTGCTCGCCCATGGCTGCTCCCTCGACCTGCACCCCCGCGCGTTCGGCCCGGGCCGCTGCGCCCAGACGACGCTGGCCCGTGCGCAGGTCGTGCTCATCGGCCGGGAGAGGGGCTTCTGCGTCCTGGTCCGCTCCTCCTTCGCGGGTTATCTCGCGGACTGGTTGCTCGATGCCGCCTCGGAGTACGTCTGAGGACAACTGAATACACTGGAGTGGTGGTGACCACGGACTGGAAGAGCGACCTCAGGCAGCGCGGGTACCGGCTCACCCCGCAGCGCCAGTTTGTCCTGGAGGCCGTCGACGCCCTGGAGCACGCCTCGCCGGACGAGATCCTCACCGAGGTCCGCAAGACCGCCTCCGGTGTCAACATCTCCACCGTCTACCGGACCCTGGAGCTGCTCGAGGAGCTCGGCCTGGTCAGCCATGCCCACCTCGGGCACGGCGCGCCCACCTACCACCTCGCGGACCGGCACCACCACATGCACCTGGTGTGCCGGGACTGCGGCACCGTCATCGAGGCCGACGTGTCCGTGGCGAGCGCGCTCACCGACCGGCTCAAGGTCGCGTACGGCTTCGAGACCGACATGAAGCACTTCGCGATCTTCGGACGATGCGCCGACTGTTCACCAAAGGCCAAGGATCCAACACCGAGCCGTAGTCTTGACTCATGAAGAGCCCTTTGCTGTCGCTTCCCGGCGCCGTCCCCGCAGAAGGCCCTGACGAAAGCGTTGCCGCTCACTACGGAGACCTCTTCCGTGAGCAGCGCGCTCTCGCGGACGGCACCGGCTTCGTCGACCTCTCCCACCGCGGCGTCGTCACCGTCTCCGGTCAGGACCGCCTCCCCTGGCTCCACCTCCTGCTCACCCAACACGTCAGCGAGCTGCCGCCCGGGCAGGCCACCGAGGCCCTGGTCCTCTCCGCCCACGGCCACCTCGAGCACGCGCTGTACCTCGTCGACGACGGCGCGACGACCTGGATCCACGTCGAGCCCGGCACCCAGGACGCCCTCATCGCCTACCTGGAGAGCATGAAGTTCTTCTACCAGGTGGAGATCGCCGACGCGACGGACCGGTACGCCGTCGTCCACCTCCCGGCGGGCAGTATCTCGCCCGTGCCGGAGGGCTGGACCGTGCGCGAGACCGCGTACGGCCGCGAGGTCTTCGTCCCGCGCGACGAGCTCGAGACGTACGCGAAGACCGTCGGCAACCCCATCGGCATCCTGGCGCTGGAAGCCCTGCGCATCGAGGCCCACCGCCCCCGCCTCGGCCTCGAGACCGACCACCGCACCATCCCGCACGAGCTCGGCTGGCTCACCACCGCCGTCCACCTCGAAAAGGGCTGCTACCGCGGCCAGGAGACGGTGGCCCGCGTCCACAACCTCGGCCGTCCCCCGCGCCGCCTCGTCTTCCTCCACCTCGACGGCAGCGAGGTCAAGCTCCCCGGCCCCGGCACCGTCCTCCGCCTCGCCGAAGACGGCCCCGACGGGCGCCCCATCGGCGCCATCACATCCTCCGCGCGCCACTGGGAGCTCGGGCCGATCGCCCTGGCCGTGGTGAAGCGCAACACCCCCACCGACGCCATGCTCTCCGCCGAGGGCACGCCGGCGGCCCAGGAAGTGATCGTCGAGCCGTAAGCGGCTAAGCGGCCGCTGCGCCGGTCAGATCTCCACCAGCAACGTGAACGGGCCGTCGTTCGTCAAGGACACCTTCATGTCCGCCCCGAACCGGCCCGTCTCCACGTGCGCGCCCAGCGCCCGCAGCTGCGCGACCACCTCATCGACCAGCGGCTCCGCGACATCCCCCGGCGCGGCCGCGTTCCAGGTGGGGCGCCGCCCCTTACGGGCGTCACCGTAAAGCGTGAACTGGCTGATCACGAGCAGCGGCCCGCCCACGTCCGAGCAGGACTTCTCGCCGGGCAGAATCCGCAGGCTCCACAGCTTGCGCGCCAGCAGCGCCGCCTTCTCCGCCGTGTCCCCGTGCGTCACCCCCACCAGCACGCACAGGCCCGGCCCGACGATCTCCCCGACCGTCTCGCCGTCGACCACCACACTCGCTTCACTCACCCGCTGGGCCACCGCACGCATGGCCCCATTCTCCCTGCCCCGAGGGGGCGCGCGGCGCCGGGGCCGTACGCCCGGCTGGTGGTGCGTGCACCAGTACGCAGGGGCCGTTCGGGTGCAGTGTCGCTGCGCGGCACCCTCGCACAGTGGCACGATCGAATCCTGCCGGACGAGGGGACGAAAGGCATGACCACCAGCGGTAGTACGGGTAGTACGAATCAGACAGGCAGCCAGCGCATGCTCAAGGCACCGGGCCCCCGCCCCTACGGCCCGCTCCCGGACCCCGGGCCCGGTCCGGAGCTGTCCGCCCTCACCCTGGACGGGCTGCGCATCCTGCGCCGCGACGCCCAGCAGGAAGAGGCCGACCTCTCCTACCTGCGCCGGCTGCTCCAGGGCCGCATCGACATCCTGCGGGCCGAGACCGGCCGTCGTACGGCACCCGACTCACCCGACGGCATCGCCAGCCCCGACGTCCTCGACCGCCTCCCGGAAATCCTCACCGACAGCCCGTCCCGCCACCGCTCCTCCGCCCGCCACGTCACCCTCGGCACCCCGGTCAGCGAACGTAACCGCCGCCTCGCCGAGCAGATGCTCTCCGAGGTCGAGCTGTCCGACCTCACCGCCCGCACCGACGACGAACTCCACGACGCCATGGGCCGCTTGGTCCGCCACGAACAGCAGGTCTCCCGGCGCCGCCAGACTCTGCAGCGTACGGTTGACGGATGCAGCAGGGAGATCGCCCGGCGCTACCGGGAGGGCGAAGCGCGGGTCGACGACCTGCTCACCGGGGACTGATCTTTTTTGAGGCGAGTTCGCCTGGAGGAGTGCCCCCGTTTCGACAGCGGCCGCTCCACCTCGGCTCACTCGCCGACCGTCGACCGTCGGTGCGCATGAGCCGTCAGCCGTCAGCCCACCCCGTCCTCGCCGAGGTCGTCCGCTCGGGCTTCGTGGAGGGCCGGCACCGCGGCTCGCTGGTCCTGCTGGGTCGGCGAGGTGGCCGCGTTCTGACGGGACGCTCCAAAACCATGTGCGAGCGCGCATCCGCCCGAATAGCGTGCTGGACATGAGCCTTGACGTCCGCACCCTCACCGCCTCCGACCTGCCGCAATGGCTGCGTGCCCTCAACCGGGGCTTCCTGCACGCCCCCACCGTGTCGGACGAGGAGGTCGAGGTCCGCCGGGACGGCATGGATCTTGACCGGACCCAGGGCGCGTACGACGACGGCCGCTGCGTGGCCACCTTCCGCAGCATGCCCCGCGAACTCACCGTCCCCGGCGGTGCGCTGCTCGACGCGAGCGCCATCACCAACGTCTCCGTGAACGCCAGCCACCGCCGCCGCGGCCTCGCCAGCCGCATGATGGCCAACGAGCTCACCGCCTCCTGCGAACGCGGCGACGCCCTCGCCATCCTTATCGCCGCCGAGCACCCCATCTACGGCCGCTTCGGCTTCGGTCCCGCCACCACCATCACCGAGTGGGAAGTCGACGTCCCCCGCACCCAGCTCGGCCCCTTCGCCCTCCCCGACGGCGGCCGCATCGACTTCGCCGACCCCGCCGAGGTCCTCAAGCTCGGCCCCGAACTCCACGAACGCTTCCGCCGCCTCACCCCCGGCGCCATCAACCGCACCGACCGCTGGTGGGAGCTCTCGACCGGCGCCGTCCGCATCCCCTCCGCCGACTGGACGGAACCGCTCTTCGTCGTCTACCGGGACACCGCCTCCGACCGCGTCGACGGCCTCGCCACGTACAAGGTCGAGGAGAAGTGGCACGGCATGTACCCCGACTGCCCCCTGACCGTCAGCCACCTCATCGCCACCACCCCCGACGCCGAACGCGCCCTATGGCGCTACCTCCTCTCCGTCGACTGGCTCACCAAGCTCCGCACCGGCAACCGGCCCCCCGACGACCTCCTCCCCGACCTCCTCGGCGACCCCCGCTCCGCCCGTGTCGACCACTCCTCCGACTTCATGTGGCTCCGCGTTCTCGACGCCCCCCGCGCCCTTGCCGCCCGCACCTACGCCGCCCCCGGCACCCTGGTCCTCGACGTGGTGGACCCCGGTGGCTTCGCCTCCGGCCGCTTCCGCCTCGACGTCGCCCCCGACTCCACCGCCAGTTGCGCCCCCACCACCGCCTCCCACGACCTCACCCTCCCCGTCTCCTCCCTGGGCGCCCTCTACCTCGGCGACGCCTCCGCCGTCCGCCTCTCCGCCCTCGGCCACCTCACCGAACACCGCCCCGGCTCGGCCGCCCTCGCGGACACCCTCTTCCGCACCCCGCGGCGCCCGTGGTGCCCGGACATCTTCTGAGGTCAGACCCACCAGACAGAACGAATCGCGATCAACACCAGTACGCCGCCCACACAGAAGATCTTCAGCGACCGGGACTTCCACCCCACCGCCACCACGAACAACCCGACCGCCATCAACGGCCCGTATGCCCGTTCCAGTAACTGGCCCAGCAGCGCCAGCACGACTTGGTTCCACAGCATGAGCCCACCCCTTCCAGGCGGCTGACGGCGAGGGATCCCGTCGCCGGAACGTCGTCGGGCCGGCTGGGAGGAGCGTGAAAGCCAGTGATCCAGTTGATCTAGTGGGCGAGCAGCAGAGCGATCACCACAAGCCCCACACAGGTGAACGTGGTGTTCCGGGCCTTATGGCCCACCGTGAACATCCCGAAGGCGACCGCACCAGCGGCGCCGTAGCGGTACTGCACAAGCTGTTCGAAGGCGAAGGCACACAGAGCGAGAGCGGGCATCTCGGGCCCCTTCCTTGTGGCGCGTTCGGCATCGTTGAACGATGCGGACAGATGTGACAATCGGCGCGCCTAGCCGTAAGCGCTGCCCCTACCGGCACGTCATCGGGCCGGCCGGGACCGCGAACCCCGTTGCATCAACATGCTCAACTCCGCATGAAGTTGAGCTAGTTGACTGATTAGCTCTGTAGTTGTTGTCCCCGTTGACTGTCGATCCATAAACTTGTAGCAACCAACACGCTTCGCATGACCAGAAGTTGTACGCTGGGCAGCATGACCGGCGATCGTCCAGCGAGCGAGGCCAAGCACACGTACAAGCGTGTCGCTGAATCTCTGCGTGCCGAGATCGACAGCGGCGACCTCCCCGCCGGATCTCAACTCCCCACCCACTTCGAGCTGGTCGAACGCTTCAGGGTCTCCCGCGCCACCATCCAGCGCGCCCTCAAGGACCTCCAGAAGGCCGGCTACGTCAACTCCGAGCAGGGCCGCGGCGTTTTCGTCGCCGGGAACCCCGGCTCCGCGGTCACTTCTTCGGCCAACGGTGTCTCGCACCGGCAAGATTCCGCCACTGCCCGTTCCGGCGAGACCGTCGACTTCGTCGCAGCGATCGAGGAGGCGTTCGAGTCCGACGTGGTCACCATCGACGCCTTCTGTCTGACAGCCGAATCGCTCAACGGTGCGTTGCTCATGCAAATGCAGCGCATCATGTCCGGCCAGCCGGCCCCCCGGAGCATCCGCGTCCGCTTGGTCCTCCCCAGTCCGGCCACATCCCTCGCCGTCCCCCAGCGCGTCGACGAGCCCAAGGACGAGCGTCCCCTCGACCGCCTGCGCCGGTTGACCAACATGCACACGTACGGCCTAGTCAACTCACTCAAGGATCTACGTGAGCGTAACTACGTCGCCAGCGTCGAGCTCGTGGTCCGGTCGGTCCGGATCACCCCCGTCCACAAGCTCTACGTGCTCAACGGCAGCCGGGGCGTCTTCGGCTACTACCGCTTCATGGAGCGGGAGCTGGGCGTCGGGGGCGGCGACACGATCCAGATCTACGACGTGCATGGAGTCGACGCGAAGTTGTTCAACCTGGAGGGTGAATTCCTCGAGGAGTCCGAGAGGTGGTTTCAATCCCTGTGGGAAACCATTGCGCAGGACGAAGAGCAGCCGCTCTTTGAGTGAATCATCTGCGTTAACCCTGCATGCTCGCATAGCGAGACTCGGTTGCAGACGGTAGTTTACCCACTAGGCTGGCGCCCCAATCCAGAACGGCGACCGAACCCGTGTGGATTGAGGGGGCTGCCTGTCTGCTGGGCCTGCGCCCAGTGACGCCGTGACAAGCCAGGAGCAGCCTTGTGGGTACTGCCGTCCCTCTCGACCACCGGTCGCCACAGCCTCCAAGCTGTGTTGCCGAAGCCGGCAAGGTCAGCGGGGACGCCTACGACCGGTTCGTCAGCCACGCCATGAAATACGGCGAGCTCGCCGGTGGCCACCACAACCACAACTTTCTCATGCCGCTGCTTCCCCACCTCGCGCAGCAACTCGGACAACAGGCCCAGAGCCTTGTCAAAGTCCGCGTGCCACGGCCGGACGCGCTGGCGGTAGTCCCCCGTACCTGGAAGAGCGAGTCGCGGATCCTGCTGAAGCTCCGGGGTAAGATCCCGAACCTCCCGTCGCCGCTGGACCCCCGTCGTAAGCCCTCCGTCCATCTCTGGGTGGAGGGCACCGCCCTATCGGAGCGCTGCCCGGCTGGCAAGGCTGTGGACGCCTACTACATCGACGCCTTGGCAGGACTCTTCGGCGTCATGACTCGTCTGAACCGCAACGATGTGCCCCTGCTGCCCCCGAGCTGGCCGCGCAACGGTGACAGCACTGGCTATCTGCGTCGGCTCGCCCGTATGACGGAGACGCGGATCCGCCGACCGAACTGGAACCGGTTCGGAGACCTCTTCGAAGCGCTGGGCGTCGGTCCGTCCGCCATGCGGGATTTCGCCAAGGTCATCCCATCCATGCAGCGCCGCCCCTTCGGCCTACTGCACACCGATTTGCACCGTGACAACCTTATCGTCACGGACGATCCGGATCGGCCCCTGTATTTTCTCGACTGGGAATTGGCGTCCTTTGGCGATCCCATGCACGACTTGGCCACCCATTTGGTCCGGATGCAATACCCCGACGACCAAAGGGACCAGGTAATCGAGGCGTGGCGCAATGCCGTCCCTGTCGAATCGGCTGCCGGACTCGAGACCGACCTGCCCCATTACCTGGCCTTCGAACATGCCCAGTCCGTCTACCCCGACGTCATGCGTGCGGCGCGCGATCTACTGAACGCCGACGGTCCGGACGGCATGGAGTCGGCAGTCAGGGTCGTGCGTGATGCGCTGCTGAAGGCCGCGAACCCTCTTCGTCTGCGCTCCATTGCGGACGAGGAGACGACCCGGGAGGCACTCACCGCCTGGCACCGCAGCCAGCTGCAGGGGCGGCCTAAGCGTGGCCTGTCCGTCGGCTGGCAGCGGCTACAGGAACGGCTACTGGGCGAGCAGCAAAGCCAAGGCGACGAGCCCGGCGCAGTGGCAAGTGGCGTTGCGGGTCTTTCGGCCCACAGCGACCAGGCCCAGGGCCAGGGCGCCGACCGCGCCGTACTTCATGGTCACTAGTTGGTCAGCTGCATAAGCCGCGATCCACTCGGTCAAGCTGATGAGGACCATCGCCGTACCTCCTTTGGCCGTCGAGCGGTGACTGAGGTTGGCCGACTGCTCGACCTTTCATCAAAGTAGGCGTGAGCCTTGCTGCCCACCATTGGCCCACTGCAGCGCACTTGACCTGGCTTGATGTCCCAACAACCTGGGTAAGTGCTCCGCCTGTCCATGCCGGTTGTGCTCTCCATAGCTCGGGCTGTTGCCAGCGTCAAACGCTCTCAGCCAAGTCCCGCATTTGTTCGGTCAACCCGTCGCACTTGACTGACAGTTGTACGGTCTTGTCATGAGTGCGCAAAGTCCCGCGCAGGACGGGATCCCGCCGTACCTCCGCATCGCCGCGGAGTTGCGCGAGCAGATCGATGAGGGCCTGTTGCCCATAGGGCATCAGATTCCGACGCAGGAGAGGTTGTGCCGGCGATTCGCCGTCTCCCGGGCGACCGTCCAGCGTGCGCTGGAGGAACTCCGGCGGGACGGTTACATCGACTCCCAGCAGGGCCGCGGCTCGTACGTCTTGGACCGGTCCGCGACGCTACCGGTCTCTGAACGTGCGATGCCCGGCCAGGCCGGAGTCGTCCTGGCAAACCACCTCAACAGTGCGTTTGAAGCGAGACATGTCACGTTGGACACGTTCACCCTGACCACTGAGTCACTCGGGGCCGCAATCCAGGCCCCTTTAGGCCGAATCCGGGCGGGGGAACTGCAGCCGGAGTCGATCAGGCTCAGAGTTCTCCTGCCCAGCCTCACGTCCCCCCTTGCGGTGCCACGGCGGGTCGTGAACGCCTCAGACAGTCGGCCGTTGAACCGCCTGCGGGGGCTGGCTCAGACTCACGCAGCCAGCCTGCTCAGCTCCATTGCTTCGCTGGCAGACCAGAGACTCGTCTCAGACGTGGCTGTCGAGATGCGAACGGTGGAGATCACTCCGCTCTTCAAGGTCTACCTTTTCAACGGCACGGAGGCCCTGTCGGGCTACTATCACGTGGTACAACGCTCGGTGCCCATCGCTGGAGAGGACATGGAGATATACGACTTCCTGGGCTTCGCGGCGATGCTCTTCCATCATTCGGCCAAGGGCCCTGACCCGGATCCCTACGACCAGGCAAGCGTGCGCGAGATGCAGGGGTGGTTCGACTCTCTCTGGTCAACGATCGCCGAGCCGTTGACACTCCTCGAGTGACGTTGCCCTCCTCTGCCCCTACCGAGATACCCGTGCTGCGTGAACTCGTGGCCTCTACGAAGTGCGTGCTGTTCGACTTCGACGGACCTGTGGCCAGACTCTTCGCCGGCTATCCGGCGGCGGATGTCGCCGGCGCACTCAAGAGACAGCGCGCTGTGCGTCTTGACTTGAACGCCAAGGAGCTTTGCCGCGTCACGCCCGGGGGGATGATCGGCATATCTATCAACAAGTTGGCGAAGTCTGGGTAGCTTGTGCTTGTGACCCCAAAGCCCGGATCGGATGGCGACGTAACCGCGCCCTACCGCCGCATCGCAGCTGAGCTGCGAGCGGAGATCGAAGACGGCCGTCCCCGGGTCGGGCGGCAGCGGGGCCGGGGCGCGTACGTCCTGGACCGGCCGGTGGCCCAGCGGGTGGGCGTAAAGCGATCACGGCACGGTCAGGCAGAGCCTGAGCTCGCCGCCCACGTAGCTGCCGCGTTTGAGGTCGAACGCGTGACTCTCGATGTGTTCTCACTCACCACTGAGACTCTCAACAAGGCTGTTCAGGTACCGCTGCAGCGGATCCGGTCAGGTGACATCCAGCCTGGCACCATCACAGTAAGGCTGTTGCTGCCAACGCTTGAAGGTCCCCTCGCCGTACCGCGGAGGGTCGACGACGCGAGTGACGAGCAGCCGTTGAAACGGCTGAGAAGACTCACGCGGAACCAAGCCGAGGTCTTCCAGAACTCCCTTCAGGACGTGGCCGACCGTCGCCTCGTCTCCGAGGTGTCTCTGCAGATCAAGACGGTTCCCTACACGCCTACGCACAAGCTGTATCTACTCAATGGCCGCGAGGCACTCTTCGCCTACTACGAAGTCGTCGACCGCACGGTCTCCATCAAGCGAGAGGACATGATGATCTACGATTTCCTGGGGCTGGATGCCCAACTCTTCCACTACTCCACTGGAGGGAACGACCCGGATCCTCATGATGTGGAGTTTGTGCGCCGTTCCCAGAGGTGGTTCGACTCCCTCTGGTCAACGATCGCCGAGCCGTTGACACTCTTCGAGTGACGTTGCCCTCCCCCGCCCCTACCGAGATACCCGTGCTGCGTGAACTCGTGGCCTCTGCGAAGTGCGTGCTGTTCGACTTCGACGGACCTGTGGCCAGACTCTTCGCCGGCTATCCGGCGGCGGATGTCGCCGGCGTACTCAAGAGACAGCTCATCGATTGGGGCCTGAAGGCCCCCGACGCCCCTGATGTTGATGACCCGCTGCGGGTCTTGCGTGACTCGATGGGTCTCGGCAGGGACCGTGAGCTCGAAGAGCTGTTGACCAAGCACGAGTTGAAGGCCGTCAAATCGGCGATACCCACGGCATACGCGGACAAGCTGGTCCGTTTGCTCTCCGCCAAGGGCAGCAGCGTGGCAGTCACCACCAACAACTCGCCGTTGGTTGCTGAGCGTTATCTTGACGGCCGGGGACTCAGGGAGTGCTTCGGGTCGCACATCCACGGCCGCACCGGTGACCCGGGTTTGATGAAGCCGGATCCGTCGTGTCTGATCAGGGCGCTGAGGTCGACGGAGACAACGCCCGCCGAGTGCCTGATGATCGGCGACAGCGCCGACGACTTCATCGCCGCACACAAGGTCGGCGTCACCTTTTTGGGATACGGGCGAGACGCGGAGAAGATGGCGAATTTGTACGACGCGGGGGCCTCTCACGTGGTCTCTTCGCTGGAGGATGTGTGCAGAGCTGTTTCGGATGGATGAATTCCGGTGAGTCTCGACCCGGCCGCGGGCTTAGATGTGTGGCGAGCCCCCCACGCCGCTTATGGGTTGCGGTCGGGGCGTAGAGACACTAGGGAAGATAGGACTCGCAGTCGATGGGTGCTTTGACCGCCGCCGCCGTTGAGGACGTCGCGGCTGCGCTGAGGCGGGATTCCGAGGTGGAGGGTCCTCTCAAGGGCCATCACCGCGAATCCTATGCCGTGCGGATTCACCCCACTGGTCCACGACTGAAGGTGTCTGAGCCCAGATCGGACGTTTTCTGGTACGACTACCGTGGCTCCGAGGAAGAACTCATCAGGGAGTTGCGGCCGTACGTGCGCAGGATCCCGAGGGTGCTGCGCGTCGATGGTCAGGTCTGCGTTTCGATCTTCATCGAGGGCAGGACGCTCGGGGAGACCAGTGCCGTGGACACGGCCATCGACCCGCACTACCTCCAGCAGATCGCGCAGCTCTTTCGCAACCTCGCCCGGTTCGACACGCGGATTCTCGAGCGGCAGGGGATCTGCACTCGCCCTGGCGCCGTGGACAAGCGGGACTCGACGGCGTTCCTCAGGCGGATGGTCGACCACACCCGCGAGCACGTCTACGAGCGGAATCGCACTGAATACGGCCGGCTCTTCGAAGCACTCGGTATCCCGGAGCACGCCCTGGACAGGTTCGTAGAACGCGTCGAGAAGCAAGGCGGCCTGATCCGGCGTCCTTACCGTCTTCTCCACGCGGATCTGCACCGGGAGAACTTCATCGTCGATCCCGACCGCCGACTGTGGACCATCGACTGGGAACTCGCCCAGGTCGGCGATCCGCTCTATGACCTGGTCACACACCTGCATTTGATGCGGTACCCCCAGGAGCAGGCGGACGAGATGTTCGAGCGATGGCAGCGAGCAGTCGGGGAGGAAGTGTCCCGGGGGGCCGATGTGGATCTTCCGCGTTACCTCGACTACAAGCGGATGCAGGACGTCTACACGGACGTCATCCGGGGCGCGGTCTCTTTGGGCGCGTCGCCCGACCAGAGTCGGCTTCAGCATGCGACCGCTGCCGTGCGGCGCGCGCTTGAGGCAGCGAAGCAACCGCTGGGGATCGAGAAGACACCGACCCCCTCCGAGATCGAACTGGCTCTGTCCGACTGGCATCGCGGTCATGGGCGCGACGAGTCCGTCACCGCGTAGCGGTCAGTTCACGGTCAGCGCCATCCACCGCTCCGGGTCCGCCAGCGGTTCGAAGCCGACCTTGGCGTAGACGCTGTGGGCGTCGTGGGTGGCCAGGAGGATGCGACGGAGGCCGAAGGGCTTGAGGTGGTCGCGGACGGCGGTGGTCAGGGCGGTGGCGAGGCCGCGGCCGCGGGCGGTGGGGGATACGTAGACGTCGCAGAGCCAGGCGAAGGTGGCGTGGTCGGTGATGACGCGGGCGTAGGCGAGTTGGGCGCCGGTGGTGGTGTCGTAGGCGCCGAAGTTGAGGGAGACGGAGATGGCGGCGTCCTGCTTGGCGCGGGGGCGGCCGAGGGCCCAGTAGGCGTCGGTGGAGAGCCAGTGGTGGATGAGGTCGCGGTCGAGGCGGGCGGGGTCGGTGGAGATCTCGTACGGCGTTTGCATCGGCGTCATACGCGCGGATCGTAGTGTTGCTTACTGGTTCCGTGCACAACAATTAAATGGACCTTGATGGTCGGGGTGGCGCAGGCTCGGCGTATGGATGTGCAGGGAATTCACGTACCGCTGATCACGCCGTTCGGTGAGGACGGGCGGGTCGACGGCGCCGCGTTGGAGCGGCTGGCGCAGGGGCTGGTGGACGAGGGGGCCGCCGGGTTGGTGGCGCTGGGGACCACGGCGGAGGCGGCGGCGCTTGATGAGGGCGAGAAGGCTGCGGTCAGCGAGGTTGTGGGCCGGGTGTGCCGCGAGCGCGGGGCGCATTTCACGGTCGGGGCCGGGTCCAATGACACGCGGCGGACGGAGGCGGAGGTCGCGGGGCTGGAGGCGGATGCGGCGCTCGTGACGGTGCCGTATTTCACGCGGCCGTCGGAGGCGGGGGTGGTGGCGCACTTCGAGCGGGTGGCGGCTGCTTCGAGAGTTCCGTTGATTGTCTACAATGTCCCGTATCGGACCGGGCAGACCCTCAGCCGGGCGACGGTACGGGCGCTCGCCGCGATCCCCGGCGTCATCGGCTTCAAGCACGCGGTCGGCGGCATCGACGCCGACACCGTGGCGCTCGTCGGCGAGGTCCCGCTCTATGCCGGGGACGACGTCTTCGCGCCGGCCCTGTTCGCGATGGGGGCGCCGGGCGGGATCCTGGCATCGGCGCACCTTGGGACCGGGCGGTGGGTGGAGCTCTTCCGGGCGTACGAGCCGGGGCTCGGGCGTGAGCTCTCGGCGATGGCGGCCACGCTGTTCGCGGAGCCGAACCCGACCGTGATCAAGGCGGTACTGCACGCCCAGGGGCGGATCCCGACCCCGGACGTACGGCTGCCGCTGCTGGCCGCCGGGGGCCCAGCGCGTGAGACGGCCGTCCGGGCACTTGCCGCAGCAGGGGATACTCGGGACCGTACGTACGCACTGATCGGAGAGACGGGACAGACGCGATGAGGATCGGAATCGTCGGAGCAACCGGCCAGGTCGGCGGGGTCATGCGGAAGGTGCTGGCCGAGCGCGACTTCCCGGTGGAGCAGCTGCGGCTGTTCGCGTCGGCCCGCTCGGCCGGGCGGACGCTGCCGTGGAAGGACGGCGAGGTGGTCGTCGAGGACGCTGCGACCGCCGACTACAGCGGTCTGGACATCGTCATCTTCTCGGCGGGCGGGGCGACCTCCAAGGCGCTGGCGCCCAAGGTCGCGGCGGCCGGCGCGGTCGTGATCGACAACTCCTCCGCCTGGCGGCTGGACCCCGACGTCCCGCTGGTCGTCTCCGAGGTCAACCCGCACGCGATCGCGGACCGCCCCAAGGGCATCATCGCCAACCCCAACTGCACCACCATGGCCGCCATGCCGGTCCTCAAGCCGCTGCACGAGGAGGCGGGGCTGGCCGCGCTGGTCGCGACCACCTACCAGGCGGTGTCCGGCTCGGGGCTCGCCGGCGTCGCCGAGCTGCACCAGCAGGCGCTCAAGGTCGTGGAGACCGCCGACCAACTGGCCTTCGACGGCGAGGCGGTCGAGTTTCCCGAGCCCGGGGTTTACGCCCGCCCGATCGCCTTCAACGTGCTGCCGCTGGCCGGCAAGATCGTCGATGACGGCAGCTTCGAGACCGACGAGGAGCAGAAGCTCCGCAACGAATCGCGGAAGATCCTCGAGATCCCCGCGCTCAAGGTCTCCGGCACCTGCGTCCGCGTCCCGGTCTTCTCCGGTCACTCGCTCCAGGTCAACGCCCGCTTCGAGCGTCCGATCAGCGTCGAGCGCGCTTACGAGTTGCTGGCGCAGGCCCCCGGCGTCGAGCTTTCCGAGATTCCGACCCCGCTGCAGGCCGCCGGCAAGGACCCGTCGTACGTCGGCCGCATCCGGGTCGACGAGACCGTCGAGCACGGCCTCGCGCTCTTCCTCTCCAACGACAACCTCCGCAAGGGCGCGGCACTCAACGCCGTCCAGATCGCGGAGCTGGTCGCCGCGGAGCTCTCCGCCCGCTGAGCAACGCGGTACGCGGCTGCCGCCCCCCCGTGCGGGCGGCAGCCGCGTCCTCACCCCTCCACCGTCTTCGGGTCCATCCACAGGACCTCCCAGATGTGCCCGTCCGGGTCCTGGAAGCTCCGCCCGTACATGAAGCCCTGGTCGTTCGTCTCGTTCGCGGCCTGGCCGCCCGACGCCAGCGCCTTGTCGGCCAGCTCGTCCACCCGCTCCCGGCTCTCCACGCCGAGGGCGACGATCGCCTCGGTGGTCGTCGTGGCGTCGGCGATCTCCTTCTTCGTGAACCGCCGGAAGAACGGCTCCACGAGCAGCATCGCGAAGATGTCGTCGCTGATGACCAGACAGGCGGCGTTCTCGTCGGTGAACTGCGGATTGAAGGAGTAACCCAGCCCCTTGAAGAAGGCGACCGACTTGGCGAGGTCCTTCACAGGCAGGTTGACGAAGATCTTCGTGGACATGGTGTGCCCTCGTCTCTGATGAGTTCCGGTGAGCTTTGGTGGCTTACGAAGGGGTAGACGGCCCCTCGATGCGAAACTCATCGGCGCGAAGCCCATCGGGCGGGCGGCGCGGTCAGCGACGCAGCCCGGTCATCACCGTCCGGGGTGCTCGTCTCCAACGCCGCCCTTCACGAAGAGGTCCTGCGGGTGCTGGATGCCTGATTCCGACCGGCTGATCGCCTTCGACCGCGGCGCCGACGAGGCCGCCCCGCCGCGCGACGCGCCGCTGCCGCTCGCTCTGTTCGCCCTCTGGTGCGGTGACCGGGTCCTGCTGGTCTTCGACCGCCACCGCAAGGCCTGGGAACTGCCCGACGGCATGATCGAACCCCCGGAGAGCCCGCGCGAGGCCGCGGTGCGCGAACTCCGGGAGGAGACCGGGCAGGTGCCCGACGGGCCTGTCACCTTCGTTGGTTACGCACGCTTCGCGCTGGGCCCCGAGCAACGTCCCGAGTACGGTGCGCTGTTCGCGGGGCGGTGTGTGACGCCCCGCGAGTTCCGGCCGAACGAGGAGATTGCCGCAGTGCGTTGGTGGGACCCGCAGAACCGCGCGCCGAGCCGGGTGGAGGCGATCGACCTGGGCCTCGCTCGGCTCAGCGGACCGGCCCGGTAGCCGTGCCGTACAGCTTTCAGGGTCAGTGCCTTCCCTCCTGGGAGAGGGACTCGGCGACGAGTTCGAATGCGGTCCTGCCGTCGAGGGACTCGCGGACGATGTCGGCGTGGCCGGCGTGGCGGGCGAACTCTTCGATGAGGTGGAGGAGGATCCAGCGGGCGGAGACCTTCATGCCGGGCGGGTACCAGGGGGCTTCGGGGAGGGCGACGGTGATTTCGAGGTCGGGGAGGCTGTTGACGGCCTCCCCGGTGGCGCGGGCGACGGCGTCGTAGCGGGCGAGGACGGAGGCGAGGGTCTCGCCCTGGTCGGGGAGGAGCTGGAAGCCGCTGACGTAGTCCGCCTCGTTGCCGGCGAATTCGGGGCGGCCCATCAGGGTGCCCTGGACCCAGACCTCCTCGGTGCGGGCGACATGCTTGATGAGCCCGGCGAGGGTGAGGGAGCTCGCGCCGGCCTGGGTCGTGGCCTGTTCGTCGGTGAGGCCGAGGACGGCGCGCCGGAGGCCGCCGCGCTGGGCGTCCAGGAACTTGAGCAGGCCGTCGCGCTCGTCCGTCTCCGCGGGTACCAAGGTCGGCATGGCGTACACCTCTTGCTTTCGTCGTGCGTCTTTCCTTCCTTCGAAGGTACGAGACCTTGCGGTCAGTTTCAGTCCGCAATGCTCCGGAAGGTGGCAGCGTGTTGGCTACGGCTGGCCCTCCGACACCGGACGCGCTCCCGGAGGACGGCGGGCGCGGAGCTGCTGCTGATTCCCTCGGCGTTCACCAGGCCTGGCCCCCTCACCCGCGTGACGCTGCCGGAGCCTCCGCAACTCGCCTACCCGGCGTGCGGCGTGGGGTCGTTGTGGGAGCCCCGGCCCGTCGGCAGGACCGACGCCATCGCCGCCGTACTCGGCCGCTCACGGACCCTGCTCCTGACCGAACTGGAGACTCCCGCCTCCACCACCGAGCTGGCCCACCGCACCGGCATCTGCCCGCCCGGTGTGTCCCAGCACCTCGCCGCCCTGCGCGACGTGGGCCTGGTCACCACCCACCGAGCCGGCCGCTCAGTGCTCTACGCCCGCACGTCGGTCGCCGATCCGTCCTCGCCGCTGTCTCGCCATAGGCCTCTGCCCGTATGCAAAGCTGCGTCCCAGGGATAACGGCCGGGCCGTCCGTCTTCCAGGTGCCGCAGTCCTCCCACTCGGTGGCGGGATCGGGGAGCACGGCCTCGGCTGCTTCGGAGTCGGCGGCGAGCCAGCATTACGCCGAGGCTGTGACCAGCGGTGGGTCTCGGCCGGCCGGTGGAGGCCCCGACCGTGTCGGGGTCTCCCACCTGGTGATTCCCTTCCTTACCAGGGGAGGGGGCCCTCGGCGTCGAAGTAGGCTCCGGTGGGGCCGTCGCGGCTCACCTGCGCCATGCGGACGATGATCTCGGCGCCCTCTTCGACGGTCTGCGTGCCGGTGTTGCCGTTCAGGTCCGTCGCGGTGTAGCCGGGCTCCACCGCGTTGATCCGCATGCCCGGGAAGGCCTTCGCGTACTGCACGGTGATCATGTTGACCGCGGTCTTCGACGCCGGGTAGGAGACCCCCGGGTACGCATACGTCGGTGTGCTCGGGTCGGTGACCCGGGCCATCGAGGCCAGGCCGCTGCTGACGTTGACCACGACGGGGGCGGCGGAGCGCTGCAGCAGCGGCAGGAACGCGTGGGTGACGCGAACGACGCCGAAGACGTTCGTCTCGAACAGCGTCCGCATCATGTCGGCCGTCACCTCCGCGGCGCCGACCACACCTCCGTCCGCCGTCCGCATCTCGATGCCCGCGTTGTTGACCAGCACGTCCAGTCCGCCGTCGGCCTCGATGGTCTTCGCTGCGGCCGCGACGGAGGCGTCGTCGGTGACGTCGAGGAGGACGGGCCGCGAGCCCAACTGCTCGGCGGCCCGGCGCCCGCGGTCGGCGTCCCGGCTGCCCACGTAGACAGTGTGACCTGCCGCGATGAGCCGGCGGGCGGTCTCGAAGCCCAGGCCCTTGTTCGCTCCGGTGATGAGTGTTGTTGTCATGCCTTCCATGGTTGCGGTGCGGCGGCATGGTCAGCCAGTCGTCCCGTCATCCTGGGATGGCTGGTACCAGGCAAGTCCCCCGGTGGACGGTGTTCACTGGTGGCATGTCGGCGACGGAATTCGGGCAGGCGGTGCGGCGCCGGCGCGACCGGGTCTCGCCCGAGACGGCCGGTCTGCCCGTCGGCGGACACCGGCGCGCGCGGCCGGGCTGCGCCGAGAGGAGCTGGCCCTGCTGGCCGGGATCTCCGTCGACTACGTCACCCGCCTCGAACAGAGCCGGGCGACCAACCCGTCGGCGCAGGTCGTCGAGGCTCTGGCCCGCGCCCTGCGGCTGTCGGGAGACGAGCGCGCACACCTGTTTTGTCCCGGTTCGGCGACGCCACCCGGCAGGCCGAGCGCTACCGGGTCGGCCGGGTGCTGCTGGCCGGCGACGCGGCGCACATCCACCCGCCGACCGGCGGGCAGGGGCTCAACCTCGGCGTGCAGGACGCGTTCAACCTCGGCTGGAAGCTGGCCGCCGCGATCAACGGCTGGGCACCGGAGGGGCTGCTGGACAGCTACCACGCCGAACGGCACCCGGTGGGCGCCCGCGTGCTGGACAACACCCGCACGCAGATCACGCTGCTGGGGACCGATCCGGGTGCGACCGCGCTGCGGGAGCTGTTCTCGAAGCTGATGGACTTCGAGGAGGTGAACCGGTAGGTGACCGGGATCATCACCGCGGTCGGGGTCCGCTACGACTTCGGCGAGGGGCATGAACTGCTCGGCCGGCGGATGCGGGACGTGGGGCTGAAGCGGGGGCGTCTCTACGAGCTGATGCACGGCGGCCGCGGGCTGCTGCTCGACCAGACCGGCCGGCTCTCGGTGGCGGGCTGGGCAGATCGGGTCGACCACGTCGTCGACGTCAGCGAGGAACTGGACGCGCCCGCGTCGCTGCTGCGGCCGGACGGCCACGTGGCGTGGGTCGGTGAAGATCAGCAGGATCTGCTCAGCCAGCTGCCCAAGGGGTTCGGCGCTGCCGTCGGCTGAGCGCGCAGTTGTGGCCCGAAAGGGTGGGCCGTTGTGATCGCGTGAGACAGGACACGACAGGTGTTTTGCAAATACGACACCTATCGTGCTCAGGCTCACAGGACGCCTCGTCGCCACGTAAGCCATTTGCAAGCGATCCGCTTGCAATAGTTAGCACTACGGGGCAGTATCGAAGCATGGCTTCACTGAACGTCGGCAACCTCGGCGAGTACCTGCGCGAGCAGCGCCGTAACGCGCAGCTGTCGCTGCGCCAACTCGCCGACGCCGCAGGGGTGTCGAACCCCTACCTCAGTCAGATCGAGCGAGGGCTGCGCAAGCCCAGCGCGGACATCCTGCAGCAGCTCGCGAAGGCGCTGCGGATCTCGGCCGAGACCCTGTACGTGCAGGCGGGGATCTTGGACGAGCGGGACCAGGAGGGGCTGGAGCTGCGGGCCGCGATTCTGGCGGACACGGCGATCAACGAGAAGCAGAAGCAGGTGCTGCTGCAGATCTACGAGTCGTTCCGCAAGGAGAACGGCGCCGTGGACGAGGATCAGCCGAAGGCGCCGGTGCCGCCGCGCAAGCGGGCGGCGAAGAAGACGGCGAAGAAGGCTGTGGCCGTGCTGAAGCCGAGGACGACCGGTGGCAGTGGCGATGACGCCGCGGCCGCTGGATAGCAGATCGATAGCAGACCGGACAACGCCGAAAACCCTCACCACGGGAGAAACCCTCATGGCGATCACCGAAGACATCGTGAAGACGTTCAAGGACCCGACGCCGCTCTACGCGCTGGCCGGCACCGCCGACCTCGCCGCGGAGAAGCTGAAGGAGGTCCCGCCGCTGTTCGAGAAGCTGAAGGCGGAGGCGCCGCAGCAGATCGACAAGGTGCGCGGCACCGACCCCAAGGCTGTGCAGGAGAAGGTCACCGCGCAGGCCAAGGAGGCGCAGACCAAGGCGCAGGCCAAGGTCAGCGAGCTGCTGGGGACGATCGACGGCGACGTGAAGAAGCTGCGCGAGGCCGCGCAGGACTTCGCGCTGCAGCAGGTCGGCCGGGCGGCGGAGTACGCGGTCAAGGCCCGGGAGACGTACGACGGGCTGGCCGAGCGCGGCAAGGGTGCCGTGGCGACCTGGCGCGGCGAGGCCGCCGACCAGGTGGAAGAGGTCGCCATCGCGATCGAGCCGGACCCGGTGCGGCCGCCCGCGCCCGCGCCCGCGGCGCCGGCTCCCGCTGAGCCGGCGAAGCAGCAGCAGCCCACCGCGGCGAAGAAGGTCACGCCGAAGAAGACCCCGCCCAAGCCCGGCCAGTAATGGGTCAGTGGTGACGGTTGCGAGACCGTGACAGCGGGCCGGGCACGCCACGCGTGCCCGGCCCGTTCAACGGGTACGGTGGAGCCGACGACGGAGGTGGACGGCATGCTGGTGCAAGGGTTCAACAACCTGTTGGGCTGGGCCTCGATTGCCCTGGTGCTGTTCACGGTGTTCGCGTTCGTCGATGCCGCGATCCGTCGGCAGGACGCCTACCGTGCGGCGGACAAGCAGAAGAAGAGTTTCTGGCTGATCATCCTCGGCCTGGCCGTGGCGGTCAGTGTGTACGGGATCCTCTTCCTGCAGATCTTCGGCCTGATCGCCACAATCGTGTACATGGTCGACGTGCGTCCCGCGGTCAAGGAGATCACCGGCCCCCGTCGGCGCCGTGGTGGCAGCAGCAGTGACGGCCCGTACGGGCCCTTCAACCGCTAGGGCCTGTCCGGCGCCGGGGCGGTCTGGCCCCGGTCGAGCAGGACGAGCGCCACGTCGTCCGTCAGCTCTCCGCCGTTGAGATCGCGTACCTCGGTGACCGCCGCGTCGAGCAGTTCCTCGCCACGCAGCCCTGCCGCCAGGTGGGCGGCCATGAGCCGGACCATGCCGTCCTGGCCGAGGCGTTGCGTGCCCTCGCCGATGTGGCCCTCGATGAGGCCGTCCGTGTAGAGCATCAGGCTCCACGCCTCGCCCAGCTCGATCCGCTCCCCGTCCCAGTCGGCGTCCGCCAGCAGTCCGAGGGCGGGGCCCCCGTGCTCGTACGGCAGCAGGCGCGGCAGCTCGCCGGGGTGGGAGAGGAGCGGGGAGGGGTGACCGGCGAGGTAGAGGTCGGCGGTGCGGCCGTCGGGCGCGATGTCGAGGGCGCAGAGGGTCGCGAAGATCTCGTCGTCGGCGCGCTCGTGCTCCAGGACCTGCTGGAGCGTGGACAGCAGCACGGTGCCGCTCAGCCCGGCGAGCGTCAGCGCGCGCCAGGCGATGCGCAGCTCGACGCCGAGCGCGGCCTCGTCGGGGCCGTGGCCGCAGACGTCGCCGATCATGGCGTGAACGGTGCCGTCGGGGGTCCGTACGGTGTCGTAGAAGTCGCCGCCGAGCAGGGCGCGGCTGCGGCCCGGGCGGTAGTGGGAGGCGAAGGTCAGCCAGTCCTCGGCGCCGGCGAGCAGCGGAACGGGGAGCAGGCCGCGCTCCAGGCGGGCGTTCTCCTGGGCGAGGAGCCGGGTCTCGGCCAGTTGGCGCTGAGCGAGGTCGGCCCGCTTGCGCTCGACCGCGTAGCGGATGGCGCGGGTGAGGTGGGAGGGGTCGAGCTCGTCGCGGGTGAGGTAGTCCTGCGCGCCGATCCGGACCGCCTCGGCGGCGCGCTCGGCGTCGGTCTCGCCGCTGCTGGTAAGGACCAGGACGGCGGTACGGGGCGCGAGGCGCAGGACGTGCCGCAGGCTGTCGAGGTCCAGGCCGGTTTCACCGGCGAGGTCGAGGTCCAGCAGGATGCAGTTGACGTCGTCCTTCAGCAGCCGCTCGGCCTCGGTGAGGTTGCGGGCCCGGCGGATACGGACGCGGGTGCCGGAGACGTCGAGCATGTCGGGGACGGTGAAGGCGCCGGTTGGGTAGTCACCGATCGCCAGCAGCGTGAGGGCAGGCGAGGTCCGGCCGTCGGCCAGGGATCCCTGGCGCGGCCCTGGCACGGAGGCCTGGGGGACCTCTGTTGCGGACATCGGATGTTCCTTCCCTCCCCCCGAGGGTGCTGCGCTGACTGGCGACCATAGCGGCAGCAGGTGGTGCGGCGGGAGAGCTGACGGTAAACCGCCTGTGTCATATGCGCCTCTCAGCAGGGGATTTCATCTCTCAGGGGACGAACTGGACATGACCAACGTCACGTTTGGGGACTGTCTGCGCATGGCGCGGGTCACACGGTCGAACCGGGTCGTACGACGCCCAGGATCGGCATCGATCCGACCCCTGCCACGGTGACGGTCCTCCCAGGACGAGGGGCCTGAATGATCGCGCCGTCGCCGACGTAGATCGCGACGTGGCTGGCGTCGTCGTAGTAGACGACGAGGTCGCCCGGCCGCATCCGGGCCAGGGGCACGTACGGGAGTTGCCGCCATTGCTGCTCCGCCGTGCGCGGGATGGTGGTGCCGGCCGCCTTCCAGGCCTGCTCCGTCAGGCCCGAGCAGTCGAAGCCGCGGGGACCCTCGGCGCCCCATTCGTACGGTTTGCCGAGCTGGGCGGTTACGTAGGCGACGGCCTGTCTGCCCTGGGCGGTGGCGGTGGTGGCCTGCTGCGTCAGCTGGGTAGCGGTGTCGGGTTTGAGCCAGGTGATCTGCGACTGGTAGGCCGCCTCGTCCTCGAGGCGGTTGAGCCGGGCCTTCTGCTGGGCCTGGAGGGTGGCCAGCAGGGCGTGCGCCTGGGCGAGCCGGGTGGTGATCTGCTTCTTCGCGTCGGCGCGTCCTGCTGGGCCTTGGTGAGGTTCGCCAGCTCGGCGGTGGCGGCGGTCGCGTAAGTGTCCAGCTCGGACTTGGTCGTCGTCAGCTCGCTGATCGTCGTGTTCGCGGCATGGGCCGCCTTCTCGGTGAGCGCGGCGCCGTCCAGGGCGGTGCCGGCGTCCGTGTCGCCGCCGAGGAGCAGTTGCAGGTTCCGAGTCGAGGGTGCCGGTGCCGCCGCTGCGGTATTGGGCGGCGGCGAGGGCGCCGGCCTGGGCGGTGAGCGTCTTGAGCTTGCTCTGCGCCTTGTCGATGGCCCTGGCGAGGGTGAGATGTCCTTCTGCTGCTGGGTCACTCTCTCGTGGGCCGCGTTGTACGCGTCCGTGGCGACCTCGGCCTTGCGGTACAGCTCGCTGACCTGCGTACGGACCTCGGTGAGGGTGCGCTGGGCGCGGTCGGCGTGGGCGCTGGTGGTCGTTGTCCCGGCGAGCAGTGTCGCGGCGCAGGCTGCCGCGAGCCATGTGGTGGTCGTACGTCGTCGTCGCATGCGGGCACCCGTTTCTGACGGATCGTCACATCCATGCGGATGGTGCCACGCCGAACCGCGATTTGGAATCAGCTGCGCGGTGCTCGGGGTGCCAACGCCTGCCAGAGCAGCGTCACTTCGCCCTGCCGCCAGCGCGACGGGCCGTCCACCACCGGCCAGTGGTCCGCCTCGGCCAGCGTCCGTACGGCCCGGATCCAGCGCTGCCGCGCCCCCAGCGATACGTACGGCGCCGCCGCCGCCCACGCGCGGTCGAAGTCGCTGAGGAAGGCGTGCACCGGCTCGCCCGGCACATTGCGGTGGATCAACGCCTTCGGAAGGCGTTCCGCCAGGTCGGAGGGGCGGGCGAGCGAGCCGAGGCGGGTCGCGAAGGTCACCGTTCGGGGTCCTTCCGGTCCGAGCGCCACCCAGACATGGCGGCGGCCGATCTCGTCGCAGGTGCCCTCGACGATCACCCCGCCGGGTGCCAGGCGCGCCCTGAGCCGCGCCCATACGGCGGCCACCTCGTCCTCGTCGTACTGGCGGAGCACATTGGCCGCGCGGATGAGTGCGGGGCGCTCCCCGCCGGGCAGCGGGACCTCGAAGCCGCCGTGCGCGAAGGTCAGCCCGTCCCGTATGTACGGCTGGGCCGCCTCCACCCGCGCCGGGTCGATCTCGATGCCGACCACCCGGGCGTCCGGGCGTACGCCCGCGCGCAGCCGCGTCAGCAGCTCCACCGCCGTCCAGGGCGCTGCCCCGTAGCCGAGGTCCACCGCCACCGGATCCGTGGCCCGGCGCAGTGCGGTGCCGTAGGTCGCCGCGATCCACCGGTCCATCCGGCGCAGCCGGTTCGGGTTCGTGGTGCCGCGGGTGACGGCGCCGACAGGGCGGGCGGGGCGCATGGAGGGAGCGTATGCGAGCCGTCGCGGGGTGCCGGCACCCGGCCGGACGGGGCCGGCTGTCCGTGGCGTACCCGACAATGGGGTGGACGTAGCGGGGACACCGGAGGACGGTCGGCGATGGCGGTATGGGACGACCTGGTCGGGCAGGACCGGGTGACGGCGCAGCTGTCCGCCGCCGCGCGGGACGCGGACGCCTTTGTCACGGCCGTGGCGGCGGGGGAGTCGCACCCGGCGGCGTCGAAGATGACGCACGCCTGGCTGTTCACCGGCCCGCCCGGCTCCGGGCGCTCGACCGCGGCCCGGGCCTTCGCGGCGGCGCTGCAGTGCGTGAGCCCGGACCGGGCGCTGGGCGGGGCGCCGGGGTGCGGATTCTGTGACGGATGCCATACGACGCTGATCGGGACGCACGCCGATGTCGAGGTGGTCCGGACCGAGGGGCTCTCCATCGGCGTGAAGGACACCCGCGACCTGGTGCGCCGCGCCTCCCTCTCCCCGGCCGGCGGCCGCTGGCAGGTCATCGTCCTGGAGGACGCCGACCGCCTCACCGAGGGCGCCGGCAATGTGCTGCTCAAGGCCGTCGAGGAGCCCGCCCCGCGCACCGTGTGGCTGCTCTGCGCGCCCTCCGTCGAAGACGCGCTGCCGACCATCCGCTCCCGCTGCCGGCACCTCAGCCTGCGTACGCCGCCGGTGGAAGCGGTCGCCGAGGTGCTCGTACGGAGGGACGGGATCGAGCCCGCCGTCGCGGAGGCCGCCGCCCGCGCCACCCAGGGCCACATCGGGCGGGCGCGGCGGCTGGCGACCGATGCGCGGGCGCGGGAACGGCGGGCGGCGGTGCTCAGGCTGCCGCTGCGGGTGGCCGACGTCGGCGGCTGCCTCAAGGCGGCCCAGGAGTTGGTGGACGCGGCATCGGAGGACGCCAAGCAGGTCGCCGAAGCCGTCGACGGCAAGGAGACGGAGGAGCTGCGCGCCGCGATGGGCGCCTCGGCCGGCGCCGGGAGCCGGATGCCGCGCGGCACGGCCGGGGTGATGAAGGACCTCGCGGACCGCCAGAAGCGCCGCTCCACCCGGACCCAGCGCGACACCCTCGACCTGGCCCTCATCGACCTCGCCGGCTTCTACCGCGATGTGCTCGCCGTCCAGCTCGGCACCGGCGTCGCCATCGCCAACGTCGAGTCGCGCGAGGCCATCGACCGCATCGCCTCCGGCTCCCGCCCGGAGCACACGCTGCGGCGCATCGAGGCGGTCCTGGCCTGCCGGGAGGCCCTGGAGCGCAATGTGGCGCCGCTCCTGGCGGTCGAGGCGATGGCGCTGGCGCTGCGGGCGGGGTGAGGCCGCTTACGGCTCCGGGCGCGACTGGAGTCCCTCGTTCGGGTGATCATCGCACCGCCGACGGGCCCCACCCGCCGCGTCGGCGCCGGGCGGGCGGCGGGGTGTGACGCAGGCTGCTGACCAGCGCCCCCGTCCCCGAGGTGGTACGTCAACGTGGTCGAGCTCCTCCCGCTGCTCGCCGCTGTGCTCGGCGCCGTCGCCACTGCCGCCCTCGCCCGCTCGGCGCTGCGGCACTGGTGGGCGGAGCGGGCCGGCAGGCCGTACGAGCTTCCGGTGGCGTACGCCGGCACTGTGGTGCGCGCGGCTGGGGCGGCGGTGGCGGCGGCCGTGGTGGCGGTGGCGATCTGCTGGGGGTCGGGCTTGGGGGGCGGACCGGGGGGCGCACACCCGGCGCACATTGCTGCCGAGCCCGCTCCCGCGCGAGCCCCCACACCTCCCGTGCGCCCCAGGCGGAACCCCGCACCCGCCCCTGCCCGCGACCCCGGCCCGCCCCGCACCGTCGCGTACCCCGCCGGCGGCACCCTCCAGCGGTACGCCGACGGCACCCGGGTCTGGCTGCCGCCGCAGTACGGCTACCCCAGCGCCGCCGGCCTCGACTTCCCGTACGTCGTGGCGTACATGGCGCAGGACGACGATGCCCCCGCCCTGCTCGGCGCCTTCGACACCCACGTCCGCAGCGGTCTGGCCGACCCGTTCGTCGTCGTCCTGCCCGCCCGCTGCGGCGCCGAAGTCCCGGAGGCCGTCACCGACCGCTACCGCCTCGCCCCGGTCCGCAGCGCCCGCGCCCTGCTCGGCCTCGGCGACCAGGCGCCCTGCGCCGTACGCGAAGCCCTCGCGCACCCCGAGCACTACCAGGCGGCCGCCGGGATTTCGGGGACGTACGACGACATGGCGCTGCCCCGCCGCAGCACCACCGACTTCCTCCTCGCCACGCCGTCCGGCGAGGAGGAACACGCGGCCTCCGCCCTGCGCCTGCGCGACGAGATGCAGGATCTGACCGAGGTGCGCATCCTTGACGGCATCACCCCGCGTCGCCGCCTGCTCGGCCTCGTCGCGGGCTATTTCACCGAGAAGCTCGACGGACCTGAATCACCCATAAGAGCGTGGCGGAGGACGGTTCCGCCCCATCAGGGCGGATACGCTCCCAATCACCCGACGGGAGGAACCGAGGCACCTTGATGGACACCCCGCGCCTGCTCCGCACCTCCGGCACCGTCATCGCGGTTGCCGGGCTGCTGCTCACCGCCTGCACCACAGGGAGCGTGGGCCACAGCGCCGCCGCCTCCTCGCCCTCATCGCTGAGCGCGCTGCCCTCGTCCGACGGGTCGGACTCCGTCGCGCTCAAGCCCTACTACGAGCAAAAGCTGAAGTGGCGCGCCTGCGGCACGGCCGCCTTCCAGTGCTCGACCATGAAGGTCCCGCTGGACTACGCCGCTCCCTCCGCCGCCACCGACCTCAAGCTCTCCGTCGTCCGCAAAAAGGCCACCGGCCCCGGCTCCCGCCTCGGCTCCCTCCTGGTCAACCCCGGCGGCCCCGGCGGCTCCGCCATCGACTACCTGCAGTACGCGGCCCTCGGCTACCCGGCGCCCGTCACCTCCCGTTACGACATGACCGCCGTCGACCCGCGCGGCGTTGCCCGCAGCGCGCCCGTGAAGTGCCTGTCCGACAAGGAGATGGACGCCTTCACGGCGACCGACGTCACCCCGGACACCACCGCCGAGCAGAACGCCCTCGTCCAGGCCGACAAGCAGTTCGCCGCCGGCTGCCAGCAGCGCGCCGGCCAGCTCCTCAAGCACGTCAGCACCGTCGAGTCCGCCCGTGACATGGACATCCTCCGCGCCCTGCTCGGCGACAAGAAGCTCACGTACATCGGCAAGTCCTACGGCACCTTCCTCGGCGCCACCTACGCGGGCCTCTTCCCGTCCCGCGTCGGCCGCCTCGTCCTCGACGGCGCCGTCGACCCCTCCGTCTCCGCCCTGGAGAGCAGCCGCGTCCAGGCCGGCGGCTTCGAGACCGCCTTCACCGCCTTCGCCAAGGACTGCGTACGCAGGGTCGCCTGCCCCCTCGGCACCACCAGCGCCGACGACGCCGGCAAGCGCCTCGACGCCTTCTTCAAGGACCTCGACGCCAAGCCCCTCCCCACCGGCAGCAGCCGCAAGCTCACCGAGGCTCTCGGCAGCACCGGCGTCATCTCCGCCATGTACGACCAGGCCATGTGGCCCACCCTGCGCGACGCCCTCACCAAGGCCGAGAAGAAGGGTGACGGTAGCGGCCTCCTCGCCCTTTCCGACTCCTACTACGAGCGCACGTCCAACGGCAGCTACTCGAACCTCATGTACGCCAACGCCGCCGTGAACTGCCTCGACCTTCCCCCCGCCCTCTCCGGTCCCAGCGACGTGAAACGCGCCCTCGCCTCCTTCACCCGCAGCTCCCCGACCTTCGGCACCAACCTCGCCTGGTCCAGCCTCACCTGCGGCTACTGGCCAGTCGCTCCCAGCGGCACCGCACACCGCATCACCGCCGGCGGCGCCGCCCCCATCCTCGTCGTCGGCACGACCCGCGACCCGGCCACGCCCTACGCCTGGGCCCAGTCCCTCGCCAACCAGCTCGACTCCGGCACGCTCCTCACGTACGACGGCGACGGCCACACCGCGTACGCGCGCGGCAGCGACTGCATCGACACTGCCGTCAACCGCTACTTGCTGGAGGGCATCGTGCCGGCCGACGGCAAGAGGTGCTGACCGGCTTCCTCGACTGACGCCGGCGTCATGACTTCTTCCTGCGGCCGCCGGACGACCAGGTAGGCGGCCCCGCTCCCCAGCACCACCCCGGTGCCGAGGAGCGGGGCCCACACCTGGTACCAGGGCGCGCCGGGCGGCGCGACCAGGACGCGCGGCCAGCAGACGTTGACCAGCTCGAAGCCCGCCCACAGCACCGCCAGCACATTGAGGGCGGTGCCCTTGCGGCCGTTACGTCCCTGCTACTTGCCTCGCAGCCGGGCGATCAGCGCGGCCAGCGGCGTAAGGAAGAACGGCAGGAAGGTCGCCGCCGTACCGAAGGCGATGACCGCGCCGATCGCCGTCGCGTTCATCCCGAGCAGCAGCGCGCTCGCGCTCAGCAGCGTCGACGCGACCGGCCCGCCGATCGGCGCTTGCCTCCCGTTGACCTTCCTGACCTGCCGAGAGAAGGGGAACGCGCCGTCCCGGGCCAGCGAGTACAGTCCCCGGGCGGCGCCGCCCTGCGAGGCCATCGCGCAGGCCAGGAAGCCGACCAGCACCACGCACACGAACGGCTTTTCCGACCACGACCCGAGGCCGTCGTCACCGGATCGACGTCCTTGTCGGCCCCCACGTCCGCCGGGTGCGGAGGCGCCAGCGCCACCGCCATCGCGTTCAGGATCACCACGACCCCCACGCTCAGCAGCGCCCACCACATCGCCCTCGGCACCTGCCGCCCCGCGTCCTTCATCTCCTCCGCCGTTGACACGTACGCGTCGAACCCGATGAACGCCCACCCCGCCACGGTCACTCCTCCTCGACGCCCTCACCAGCCACCTCCCCGCCGCCCCGCCACCCCACTCCCCCTGGTCAGAGGCACCCTCCGGGACTGTGTAGACTTGGCCGCGCTGCTGACGCCACTCTGGCTGCGCAGCTTGCCGCCTTAGCTCAGTTGGCCAGAGCAACGCACTCGTAATGCGTAGGTCTCGGGTTCGAATCCCGAAGGCGGCTCCATGGTGAACCCCAGGTCGGGCCTGTGACCTGGGGTTTTTCCTTTTTATTGACCTTGGGAAGTGTGCGTGTAAGTGCTTTTCGACCTACGCATTCCGATGCGTAGGTTGATAGTTCACTCTATGGATTTGCTTGTGGCGCCGCTGGGCGTAAGTGCCCCTTGAGCTGGACTTTCTTCATGGCGGCTCGGCTGCCGGGGTGCGGCGGGTGGGCTGTCGGCAGGCCAGGGGAGCGCGAGGGGAGCGCATTGGTATTGACGCGCCATCAGTTATCGGTCTGGTGGTGCCCGGTAGTGGGTGGTTTTGGCTGCGTCGGCTGCAGTCTGCGTGGCGCGAACCAGCCCGGTACGTGCCAGTACAACGAGGGTGGTCGGTGTGTATTTGGGTTCGCCGTGCGTGCCCGGCTCAGTTGTCGACCTCAGCCAAGAGCCGTGATCCGTGCTGGCCCGTCACCGCTGCCAGGTACGGTCAGCTCTTGCCGGTGCTGTACAGGCAGTCCGGGGCATGGGACTGGACGAAGGCGTCGCTGAACGAGGCGGCGGGCGGCACGCTCGTCTTCGTCGAGGCGGGCCCGCGGCGACTAGGTCATCGGTCACCGCGTACTCTGCCCCGCCGATTCCAGGCACTCCGGGCACGTGGCACGGCGTCTGCCACGCAAGCTGGGCCTCATCGGCAGTCATCTCCTGGACCGGCCGCGGAGCGATGCCCTGGGCCTCGTTCCCGAGGACACCGCGGCGGAAGGCGGGGCAGTCGGGGCTGGCGTGATAGCGGTCGCTTGTGGCGGTGGTGACGTACGGGCTCATGGGCTCGATTCTTCTGCAGGATGGGGCTGTCGTGCCGGCCTTAGTGGGCGGGCAACTGGAATACGCCGGAAACGTGCCGTAGCCCTCTCACCGTCGATTCAACTCAGGAGGTGATCGAGGACGGTGAGACCAGCGGCGGCCGCGCGGTGATGGTAGGCGCGCTGACCGGGGGCGCCCGGGGGTGCGGGTTCGCGGGCGTTGCGGTGCCAGTGGCCGGTGAGTGCGGCGAGGAACGCCGCGGCGGTCTAGGGGTCCAGCCCAGGTGAGGCCGAAAGGCAGCCGCAGTACCCCCCGCGCTCATCGTAGGACGGGGCGAGGGGAACACCGCCGTCACCGTGCCCCGCCCCCGACAGGCCGCGGACGACGCGGCACGGATCACGCGATCCGCACCGTGAGAGTCAGAGGCGTGGGCTGCGATACGGGGCGGTCATCAGGGCCGTGGGCCCGGCCGCCGCAGCGGCGGGTACCTCACATATCTGTTCCTGAATTCTGGCCATCGTGAATTGCGGAAGGTGCGAACTCGCGACGTTGCGGTTCCGACTTCGGGCTGAGCCCGGAGGTTCCACGATTCAGGCAGGGTACGGCGCGGTGAACCGTTCGGCGGTCTCCCAGAGCTCGCCTTCGCGCTGCGGGTCGTAGGACTCCTCGGACGACCGGTCCACGCGCTTGCGGTCGACGTAGGCCCCGGTCGGCGCCTGGGTCGTGCCGAGGACGACGTCGGCGAGGTAGCGCCCGGCGGTGCTGCGGCTGGTTGCGAACGGGGTGAGGGTCATGACTGGCAGGATGCGGCGCATCGCGAACCGGGCGGCGGGGCTCGCGTTGCGGGCGAGGCCGGTTCCGGGGACGAAGCCCGGGTTGTAGGCGACGGCGTCGATCCCGGCCGGCAGCCGGCGCGCGTACTCGTGCACGAGGTAGATCGCGGCCAGCTTGCTCGTCGAGTACGCGGTGCGCCCGCCGGTGGTGGTGTCCGGCTTGGGGAAGGCACCTGTGCGGGCGAGGACGTCCGGGGACTTCCAGGCCGGGCCGGGCACCATGCCCATGTTGTGCTTGAAGTCGCCGAAGTGGGTGTCGCTGGCGGTGATCACGATCCGGGCGGGAGCGGTGAAGCGGTCCTGGAGCAGGCGGACGAACAGGTGGTTGGCGAGCACGTTGATGGCGAAGGTGGACTCGAACCCGTCGGGCCCCTCGGTCAGCGCGTTCGTGTACTGGATGCCCGCGTTGCCCACGAAGCCGCGCAGCGGCGGCAGATCACCGCGCTGCAGCCGGTCGCGGATCTCGGCGGCGGCCGAGCGGACGCTGTCCAGCGAGCCGAGGTCCGCCGAGAGGTGCGAGACCGTGTGCCCGCCCGTGGCGAGTTCCGCGGCCAGGCGTGCGCCGGAGGATCCGCGGGCGACGACGAGGAGGTGCACGTCGGGAGACTGGCGCAGGATGTGCTCCGCGGCGACGCGGCCGATCCCGCGGCTCGCGCCGGTCATGACGATGGTGTGCCGCATGGGAGGCTCCTTGACTGGTCAGCCGGTGTGCGCCCGGCTGGGCGCATCACCAACGTTCGTCGCTTGCGCCACCGTCAACCAGTGCCGTCCCCGTCACTAGGACCGGCAGTACCCAGGCTCGCCGGGCGCCGAGCGGTGAGAATGGAGCCATGGCCGCCTCCCGCTCCACCTTCGGTGTACTCCTGCGCGCCTGGCGCGACCGCCTCTCCCCGGCCGACGCCGGCCTCACCGCGACGGCCGGCCGTCGCGCCCCGGGCCTGCGCCGCGAGGAGCTCGCGCAGTTGGCCGGGCTCTCGGTCGACTACGTCCTGCGCCTGGAGCAGTCACGCGCGAAGAAACCCTCGGCCCAGGTCGTCGGCGCCCTCGCCCGAGCCCTTCAGCTCTCCCGGGCCGAGCGCGACCAGCTGTACCGCAGCGCCGGGCTCCTTCCGCCGCAGGACGGCACCGTCAGCACCCATGTGCCCCCGGGCATCCAGCGGCTCGCCGCGCGCCTGGGCGACGTCCCGATCGGGGTGTTCACCGCCGACTGGACCCTGGTGTGGTGGAACACCATGTGGAGCGCCCTGCACGGCGACCCCACCGTCCTCCCGACCGCCGAACGGAACCTCGCGCGCGCCCTTTTCGGCAACGGCGCCGCTCATGCCTCAATGCTTCCCGTCCAGTCCGAGCGCGGACAGGACACCTTCGAGGCGTCGATCGTCGCCGACCTCAAGGACGGCGCCTCCCGCTACCCCGCCGACGCCCAGCTCGATCGTCTCGTGCACGACCTCCGGGAAGAATCCGACGCCTTCGCTCATCACTGGGCCACGCAGACAGCAGCTGCCCAGCACACCACCGACCGCAAGACGATCCGGCATCCCGAGATCGGCGACATCCTGCTCGACTGCGACGTCCTGATCGTTCCGGGCGCGGACCTGCGCATGGTCACCTACACGGCAGCGGCCGGAAGCAGCGACGCGGGAAAGCTCGACCTTCTTCGCGTCACAGGCGGCCGTACCGCCACCGCACGCCCCTGACACCGGCCCCGGCTCCATCGTTGGCGGGACGCCGTACGTCATCGCCTGCGGTGCCCCGATCCGGGGGCTCCTCGCTGTCCTGTGACAACGAATCACAGAGGGCCCTCAGGGCGTCGCTTCGGGGCGTGGAAGGCTGGCAGCGCGGTCGCCAGGACAGGTGCCGGTAGCGTCTGCCCATGGACGCGAGCGCATGGCACGAGATAATCGCTATCCCGCCGGGGCAGGTAACGCTGTCGGACCGGCGGACCCAGCGCAGTTGGTCGGTCGAGCTCGTGCCCTACCAGCTCGCGGCGTTCCCGGTCACCCAGTCGCTGTACGCGCAGATCACCGACCAGCGGCCAAGCACCACCCGTGGGGACCAGTTGCCCGTCGAGGGCGTTTCCTGGTGGGACGCGGTCCGGTTCTGCAACGCCCTGTCCCAGCGCGACGGGTTCGCGCCCGCCTACCACTTCCATGCCAACGGCGAAGGCATCGAGTGGGACCCATCCGCCGACGGGTACCGGCTGCCGACCGAAGCCGAGTGGGAGCACGCCTGCCGCGCCGGTACGACCGGACCCCGTTACGGACCGCTAGAAGAGATCGCTTGGCACCGCGGCAACTCGCACGAGCGAATCCACGACGTGGGCGGCAAGCGGCCCAACCCGTGGGGCCTTTACGACATGCTCGGCAACGTCTGGGAGTGGTGCTGGGACATCTACGACGCCAAGGTCTACGGCACCTACCGGGTGCTACGCGGCGGTGGCTGGTTCGACGAGCACTGGAGCTGCCGGGCCCCCGTGCGGCGCCGCAGCCACCCGACCTTCCAGGTCGACGACGTGGGATTCCGCATCGCGCGTTCCAACGTGCGCTGATCCGCATGGTGCACGACCGCTTCTGTGCCGGGACCCGGCAGTTGTCACCGAGCAACGCCCGCGGCCTGGGCCTCAACGGCGCGCAGGACGCGCTTGTTGTCACCGCCGGGACAGGATTCTTGTCACCACCGGCGTCGTGGACAGGGCATCTGTCATCGGGCCCGTGACGCCGACCTGCGCCGATGGTCCGGCCGTACGTACGCCGCCGGTCGCGGTGACAGAAACCGTGTCCAGGTGACCTCTATCGTGTCCCGGCACAGCTTCCCACGCTTACGGGACATATCTGATCTGCGCGGTCAAACTTCGCTGTCACGAGACGGCCGGACGTCAAACTTCGGTGGCAATCGACCAAGATTCGTTGTCACATGACCTGTCGCAACGAAGTTAGGCGGCCGGATCGCGTTGGCCTGCGTGGACTGGATTGAGTGAGACGGCTGCAGGCCGCCGAGGTCGTGGTGAATACGGTGTCGGCTTCATGCTCATGGTCTCGCTGGCAGAATGGTCGTGTGGTCGTCTTTCACTGCGTGAACTGTCAGCAGCCTCTGACCGGCAAGGTTAAGCCGGGGGAACCGCTGAGAGGCCCCGAACGCCCGCCTGGCAACGAGATCGCTTCACCACGGATGGCTCAGGGAACCTTCAAGGTCAACTTCGACGGCAGCCTTCTGATCCTTCACCCCGACGACGTTCCGGGGACGGCACTCCACTCCGATGCTCGCCGCGTCAATGGTTGTTGCGGCCTCGCGGGCCAGGACGGCCCCAACCTCGTCTGTTCCGGCTGCGGTGTCGAAGTCGCGACGAAAGAGAGCGATTGCTGGACCGAGAATCTGGTGGCCTTGGTCGCCGCCGCGGTGAGTGAAGACCCCCAATCCAAGTAGGCCATCGCGCTGTTCCAAATGACGACCACCGGCCTGGTCAGCTGCCTGGGGCCGGCTCTGCTGCGTCGAGTTGATACCAGTCCTGTGTGACCATCCAGGACTGGTAGTCCAGGAAGATCCTTGCGAGGCCGTCCGGTCGCTCCCGGATCGTGAAGAAGTCGCGGAGGAGTCGGTGGAGCGTGATCACAGCTGCGGCGTCGGCCTGTTTGGTGAGCGGGTGAGTCCAACCCCCTGGAGCGAGGTGGCGGACGAGGAGGGGCCAGGTCAGATCGTGGCCTCGACCGAGACGGACCACGAGCCATTCCTGGAACCCGGTGAGCATGCTCCAGGAGCTTCCGGCATCCAGGCCGAGAAGAAAGGCGGTCATCGCGGAGAAGGAGCCGTCGAGGCCGTGCCGGGCGGGCTCGCGACGAACCGCGGTCAGTAGCGCCTGGTAGTGCTTGAGGACGTTCGTGTGGAAGGTCTGCTGGGTGGCGGCGAGGTAGTTTCCCGCACTTCGTTCGGGGCGCCTGGTCAATGTGTCCGGGTTCCTCAGCGGGTGGTTGGACATGTAGCGGTGAACGGTGCCGTAGGACACGCTGGCGTCGTGTTCGTCCAGCAACTTCTCCCAGACCAGCCCGATCGTGGGAAGTTGGCCGGCATGGGCGGCGGCGTGTTCGTCGAGGATGACGTCGATGACTGGTCCAACGCGCCTTTTGGCTCGGCCTTCGATGGCCGGGCTCTTCTTGCGTGGTGGAGGAGTCGGTGAGGCGAGTGCTTGGCGGACCATGTTCGGGCCGACGTGATGCCTGGCCGCCAGCTGACGGACGGACTTCTCTCCTTCCTGGGCGTCCCGACGGATCGCCGCGAAGAGCGCGGGTTTGTCCGCGCTGGTGGTGACACGTCGCTTGGGCTTGTCCGGGGCCGGCCTCGCACGCTTGTATCGCACCAGATCGGGCAGCACCCGTTCCAGGACGGCTTGCTGACGGCCGGTGACTGCGGCGAGTCGGTCAGCGCGTGGTCGTTTCCCGCGCCCGTAGTCGGGCGGTCCGACGAGGCATCCGCGCAGGTAGCTGGGCTTGAGGTGGTTGGCCTGGGCCAGTCGGCGGATGAATGAGTCGGTGCCCTCGCCGAGTCGCAGTGAGACGTGGACGGGGAGTCGGGCCAGTTGTTCGGGCAATGCCTCGGTCACCGGGTGGCCGCCTTCTTCGCCGGCTTCCTCAGCGTCTCCGCGGCGTGGTCCAGGGGGATCTCGTCGAGCCCTTCTTTGGTCACGCGCTCGGTCCCGCCCAGGATCGCGTCGATCGCGGCGCCCCGGATCGCGTGGGACAACGCTCCGATCATGCCGTCGGCCCGGTTGTGGAGGTAACGGTCCAGCTTGACCAGGCTGCCCAGCGGGTGATCGTGCAGGAGCAAGGTCTCCTCCATGGTCGCGACCAGGCCCTTCCACTCGTCGCCGTAGGGGAACGGGCGGGTGGGGACGAGGGTGAAGCGGCCCGCGATCTGGGCGCCCCTGGTGCCGGCCAGCAACTCGCTGGTCTCCAGGCCGATGCCCGCATAGACGAACGTCGCGGGGATGCGCTCGGAGAAGTACTTCAGGGTGTCGGAGACCTCGCCACCGGCCCGCGTGACCTGCGAGACGTTGTGGATTTCGTCCACGAGCACCAGCCCCGTGTAGGTGTCCGTGCAGACGCCGACCACGGCCTCGATGATATCCGTCATGTTCGACCGGGGACGGACAGGCAGCCCCAGGAAGCGGGCGAACTCGGCCGCGACCATGCGGGCGGTCGCGGCCGGCGGGACGGTGATGTAGACCACCGGGATGCGGTCGGCGACGTTCGGGTGGCGTGCCCGATCGAGGAGCTCGTGGGCGAGGCCGAGCTGGGTGATGGCACTGGTCTTGCCCGTGCCCGGCAGGCCGGAGACCATCAGGCCGCGGCGAGCGCTGATCGCGTGCCGGTTCAGCAGGACCAGTCGACGGCCGCAGACCACCGTCTTCTCGACGAACGAGGTGGCGACCACGAGCATCCGGGCGTGATGGTCGAGCCGGTCCTCGTCGTAGAGAGCCCGCTCTGCCGAGGACAGCCCTCGCAACGCGTCGGGAGAGAACAGGACCGGGGGCTCGGGCGGCCCGGCGGCAAAGGCCCGCCATCCGTCCAGGGTGGTGAGCTGCCGGTTGGCCGCGGCGTCGACCTCGTGCAGGGCGGAGTGCCGGCCTGCCGGTTCGGGGATGGTCACGGACGTCTCCATGGGTTGGCGAGCGGGTCGAACAGACCGAGCGGGATGACCTTGGCCAGCCCGGTGTCCGCCTCTTCCTCCGGCGCGGCCTCGGCAACAGGCGGGTCCGGGATCGGCCGGTCGGGGGTGGTGGCCCGGGTCCGGGCGGCGACTCGGCGGGAACGCTTGGCCGCAGGGCCCTTCTCCGTGGCGGGGCCGTCGTGGGCCCGCCGCAGCAGGGCCGCGGCAGCATCCGCGATCTGTTCCTCGGTGCCGCCGGGAACCTGCTCGCATGCGTGGTCCCAGGCCAGCTCTCCGAACGGGACGCCGACGCGACGCAGGTGCTTCCAGAACACGGTGATCCACCGATCGCCCCGGCGGTCGCGCACCCAGATCCGGGAGATGTCGTAGGGGTCGTAGTGGATCTCCCACAGACCCTTCTTCGCCGCCACCCCGGAATGCTGACGGCGCAGTGGGCCCAACTCGCCGTCGTCGTAGGTTCGGTGCTGGATCCTGATGCCGTAGGCGTTGATCGCCTGCCAGCGCTCGGGCAGAAGCTCGATGTAGTCCTCGCCGTTCAGCGGGACCGGAACGTAACCGCAGGACTCCACCAGCGTGGCGTACTTCTCGTTCGGCGAGAACGCCCGCTTCGGCGCCTCCGGGTCACGCAACCCGTCATGCGGCCTGGTCTGCCAGCGGTCTTTACCGACCGCGGGAGCTCGTGTTCTGGCTCTGACCTGCGGTGATTCATAGACTACATGTCCGTGAAGATGAGTTGGGGCCGTTGCTGTAGCTCGTCCGGGTGGTCTCGTGGGACGGCCCGTCCACCGGGACGGTGGACGGGCCGTGAGGTGGTCAGCGAGGCAGGACCACGTCGCTGATCCCGGTTCGGACGCGGGCTTCGAGGTCGGCAACGCGCCGGTCCTGGAAGCGGAGGTTGGAGCGGGCGGCTTTTGGCCTTGGTCGCCCTCGCCGAAATGCCGGGCTATTTGATGCGGTCGAGGAAGTCCAGCACTCGATGAGAGACCTGTGCGGCGGCCTGCTCGTCGTATGACGGCAGGCTGCTGTCGGTGAACAAGTGCCTGTCGCCGGGATAGAGGAACAGCTCGGCATCCGCAGCTGTCTCGACGAGCGCGCGGGCCGCGTCCACATCGCCCTCCCTGGCGAAGAACGGATCCGCGTCCATGCCGTGGACCTGGACCGGGACCTCGTGGGGCCAGGCGCCGCCGAACTCCGCGACCGGGACGCAAGCCTCCAGCAGCAACGCGCCCTTCGCGCCGGGGCGGGTCTGGGCCAGCTTCTGCGCCGGCAGGACGCCGAGCGAGAACCCGGCGTAGACGAGTTCCGCAGGCAGCCCCTCGGCGGCGGCGGTTCCGCGGGCGATGACCGTGCCGAACCCGGCGTCCTCGGCGTAACCCATGCCCTCCTCGAGGCTGTCGAATACCTGCCCCTCATACAGGTCCGGGACGTGGACGGTGTGTCCGGCCCGTCGCAGCTGCTCGGCGAACTCACGGACGCCGACGGTCAGCCCGTGCCCGTGGTGGAAAACCAGCACCTCAGCCATGTCGCTCCCCTCGTGCTGCGGTGCCCGGGCGGCGCCGCAGCACGAGTATGGCCCGCGCCACTGACATCCGCGGGTCGTAGCCGAACGGGATCAGATCGTTGAAGCCGGGTCGGTGAGGCGGGCTTCGAGGTCGGCAACGCGCCGGTCTTGGAAGCGGAGGTTGGAGCGGGCGGCCTTGAGCCGCTCGTCGAGGGCGCGGTTGTCGGCGGTGAGCTGGCGGACCCGCTGCTTGAGTGTGGTGTTCTCGGTGGTGATCCGCTGGATAGCTTCTTCTGTCCACTCAGCCTGCAAGTCCCGGATCTGGCCGAGGAGTTCACCAGTGCGGGCCCGCTGGGCGATGATCTCGCCGTGAGCCGCTTTGAGGGCATCTTCGGCGTTCAGGGCACGTTCGCGCCAGGTCGCCTCGTGCTCATCGTCCTGGTCGGCGAGCAACTGAGTCCGGCGGTCTCCGGTCTCGGCCATCGCGGTGGCGATGGCGGCTCGGGCCTCGGAGTTGTCATAGAGGAAGGTGCGCGAGACGTCCGCGCGACGGGCAACAGCGGCGACGCTGACCTGGGCCTTCTCGCGCCGGAGTCGGGTGATGGCTTCGCGGACCCGTTGGAGGGCGGTCTCGGTCTTGTGGCGGCGGGCGGCCAGGGCAGCGGCGGTGCGGGGGGCTGGAACGGCAGCGGTCTTCATGCGATGTCCTGTTCGGGGTCGTCGCCGTCGGCTGTGCACGTATCGCTGTACTTGCTCTGCTCGTCGTCGCCCGCGTCGGCGAGGTCAGCGGCGCGGAAGGCGGTGGACCACACGCGGTGGAAGTAGTCCTGGGGTTTGCGCAGGTCCAGGGCGAGGGCGTCGTCGAGGAGGCCGAGGCCGGCCAGGGCCTTCTCCAGGCCGTCGATGGCGCGGGCGGTGGGCTCGAAGTAGCGGTGAAGGTAGTCGGCGGTGGCGTCGTCCGGGGCGCCCTCGGCCAACAGCCGCCACTGTTCGCGCTTGCGCCGCCAGTAGAGGAGGTCGGCGCCGGACAGGACGAACTTGTCGCAGTTGTGGCAGTCGAGGTTCCAGGGGCATGCGCCGCCGTCGACGACGGGCTGGAAGGTGCAGAAGCCGCCTTCGGCGGGGGTGCTCCGGCGGGATAGATCGATGGCGAGGGCCTGGGCCTGCTCGCGGGTGAGCGGGGTGGTCGGCTCGGTGAGGACTTCACCGGGTCTGGGGCTGCCAGGGCCGGCGACCCAGACGTGCTGGAGGACGTCCTCCAGATCGGACTGGGTCAGGTGGATGTAGTGCTCGGCCATCCGCTCGGAGACGTGGCCGAGGTAGCGGCGGACGTGCGTCAAGCTTGCCCCGGCCCGCAGCAGGCTGGTCGCCAGACTGTGGCGAGCCTGATGAGGAACCCAGCGGCCGATGTCGAGATCGTCGATCCAGAGCTTGAAGCCCTTGTGGAACCACTTGTAGCTCAGCGGCCGATGGCCGTCGCGGTTGCGGATGTTGGTGGGGAACAACGCCATCTGGGCGCGTTCCTCGGCGGTGGGCGGCCGGTTGTTCCGGGTCTCGAACAGGGCCAGGGTCTTGCGCTGGCGGGCTTGAAGGAGTTGGTGGACTCGCTCAGGGATGCGCAGGGCCTGGTCGTAGTTGCCGACTTTGGTCTGGTCGTGCCAGAGCATGGGGAGTCCGCCGTAGCGGCCGAGGCAGTCCAGGCGGAGCTGGAGGACTTCTCCGCAGCGGCGGCCGGTGACGATGATCGTCTCCCAGGCGTCCCGCAGGCCGCGGTCGAACGGGTCGTAGGTTTCGGAGAGTCCGCGCAGGTTGGTCTCGTCGGCGAGCGCGCGGGCGACCCCGTCGGCGAACGGCGGCCGCGAACGGCGGACTGTCCGTCCTGGGGCAGGCATGGCGCCGATGAACGCGCGGTCCAGGCCGAGGCGTTCGGCCTCTCCCGATTCCATTGCCCCGCGCAGGAGGCGCCGGGTGCGGTGGAACACGCGCTGGCGGGTGTTGTCGGTCACGATCGACTGCTTGCCCGGGCGCCCTCTGGCCGCGAGCGAGACGAGCCCGTCCCTCTCGCGTTGCCGCTGGTCGGCGACGAACTGGTGCATATGGTCTGCCGTCAAGGCTCGCGGGTCGTGGCCGCCGGACGGCGCGTGGAGTTCCAGGAAGGTACTCAGCTCCAGACCGGCTCGGCGCATGTCGTCGAAAGTGCTTCCGCTGCGCGGGCAGCCGGGAGAACGCAGGATTGCGACGAGGTGGTCCCAGATGAGGTCGCGGAGCCATCGCTGGGAGACGCCCGTGAGGTCCATGTGGACCGAGCGGCCGGTGAGCTTCCGCCCGAAGTGCTCGGTGAGGATGTATCCGAGCTCGCGCGTCTCGGCCGGCGTCACGTAGAGAGGCTGCAGCCAGCCGGCCACGGCCCGGACGATGTGGACCGCCTCGCGGCTGGCCGCCTTCTGCAGCAGCCGTTCCTCCTCGGGGCCCGCATCCGTCAGCGACCGCAGACCGTGCTCGCGGGCGAAGTTCGCCAAGCCCTGCCAGGTGACCAGTTCCCATCGGCCGTGTGCCTTCTGGGTATAGGTGAACATGCCCCACTTGATCTCGGCCCGCAGCAGCGGATGCAGCCCCCGGAGATTGACCTGCGCAGGCCGGAGCACGGCCCCGGCGCTCCCGCACCAGCGCCGGAAGGCGAGCTCGTCCTCGTAGCTGACCGGCGTGACCAATCCCCGGCGCCCGAAGCGGGTGCCCCACTGCGACGGCAGCGTCGCTCCTCCCGGCCTGCCTTGCCTGCGGTAGCGGCGCTCGTGGCGGAAACACAGCCCGAGCGGGGAGTCTGCGAGTTCCGGGCAGACCTGGACCTGGCAATTGCCGAAGCCGGGATGCGATTGCTGATCGACGAGCCAGGCATCGAAGTCGAGGTCACCGCCGCGGCGGCCGCGCTGGTTATACCAACGAAACTCGTGGTAGTGGCAGAGCGCCAGCGTGTGGTGCCGAGCGGGCCGCCCGGGACAGATCCGGCAGGATCGCTGCTCGATCCCCTCCCCGGGGCCGACGGGCGGCGCGGTGCGGAGGAACTCGGCTCGTTCTCCACCCAGGTCGCGGTGCTCGCGCCAGAGCATCTCGTGAGAAGAGCACAGGTCGCCATGTCCCATCGTGGACCGCTCGCAGTCAGCGCAGAGGCAATTCCACCGGTAGACAGCATGGTTCGGCGGGATCTTGACGACATCGGGACGGAACAGCGGGTCGAACGACGGGGCGCTGATCAGCACGGTGAGGATTTCCAGCCGGTCCCGGCCAGCGCGGGGGTCCTGCTGCGGCAGCAGGGGCGTCGTCATGCTCACTTCGGCTCACCCCAGACCGTGCGCAGGGCGGCGTCGAAAGTGGGGTCGTGGACGTCGACATGTCCGTAGACCTCGTCGACCGTAGCCGTCGAGGCCCAGCCGCCGGCGTCTCGGGCGATCAGCAGGTTGCCGTCGGCAGCATCAAGAACCGCGGAGGTGAACGTGTGCCTGAAAGCATGGGGTTTCACAAGCCCCAGGCCAGCGCGTTTCCCGGCCCGGCCGAGCATCCGACGGGCGCCGACCGGAGCCCAGGGCTGCCCGGTGCCGGCGCCGTGGAGCTGAACCAGGAGCATGCCGTGTCCGGCCCCGCGCGGGTACTCGGTCGTCATGTACTCGAAGTAGGCGTGCACCATCGCCGGGCTGACGCGCTTGATCAACCCGCCTGTCACCGTGCCGTGTTCAACCTGCCAGGAGTGCTTGGTCTTGGCCTCGGCCCGGTTCGGATTGTTCGGACGATGGCAGACATGCAGGTGAGGGCTGCGGCACTCGTTGCAGGCCGCGTTCTCACGCAGATGCAGGTCAACCAGGTGCAGCCCACAGAGCTCACCGACCCGAAGGCCGCCGTCGGCGAGCCAGGTCACCACCAGCCGGTCCCGGGCCGAGTTCACTCTCTCCAGCAGCCTGTCCCTCGCCCCGTCCGGGAGCATCTTCGGATGCCGGCGGTGTGGGCCCTTCGGCGCGAGCGGGTTCGCGGGCATCGCGGACTTCACATGTCCGAGGAACGAGCGACGACGATCCACCCGCGACGGGAGCCGGGTGCCATCCAGCTTCTCGCCGAGGTCGACGTTGATGCCGAGGGAGGCTTGGTGCAGGTAAAAGCCCTTCAAACAGGACGCCGCGATCGACAGTGCGGACCGGTCATAGGGGCGCTTGCCGACCCGCCAGGGCTCGCCGAGCGGCATACGGACCTCGGCGCCGACGATGCCCATGTACCGTTCGAGGTCGCGTACTTGGACTGTGTCGAAGGCCAGGCATTCACGCTCCAGCCACCGCAGATGATCCACCAGGTAGTACGCGTACGTCTTCTGGGTGCCAGTGCCGTCATGGACGCGCAGGAACCGGTCTGCCTCCGTATGGATGGTGCCCTCGGGCCAGACGATCGTCCACGATCGCCGTCCGCCCTTCCGCTGGACCCTCAAGTCCCCGACCACGATGTGCCGTACCACTCGTCCTCCGTACCGACTCCGGAACATGGCAGACGTTCCGGTCCCGGTCGGTAAACGAGCCCATGACGTCCATGTCACAGGCCCAGGCGGACATCACGGGCAGCACAACTCACGGTCGGTAAAGACCGCGACGACCCACTCGTCGAGAAGGCTCTGCAACTCGGGCAACGACCACAGCGGCCCGTCCTCCAGCTTCCGGCCACGGCGGTCCGTGGTCGAGCCGGTATAGCCCGCGACGAACTGAGCGAACAGCGTGGCCACTGAGCCCAGAGTCTTCTCGATCGTGCCCTTGTCCGTCGGCGTCGCCTTGTGGGCAGGTTGCAGGTTGATGCCCAAATAGCGGCAGGACGCCCGGAAGTTGTTCGAGATGAACACCTTGCCGTGGTCGCAGACGATCGTCTCCGGAACGATCACCGGTCGTGCCGCCGCGTGCTCCAGGCGCTCGTCCAAGGTCAGCAGCCGTCGGTGCGGCAGCACCGAACGCGACATCAGCAGGGCCTGTGACCAGCCCGGCCGCATCGCCTCCGGGGTGACACTGCGGGCCAGCAGTGCGGAGGCGTCGGCCGCCTTCGTCGTCGGCCGCAGCACCGCCGCAGTGATCGACCGGGTCGCGATGTCGACCATCGCGGTCAGCTCGACCTTCTCCGCGATGCCGTCGTCCAGCCGCACCAGCACGTCCAGCGGGGTCGAGTCGATCTGCATGAGCTCGCCCGGCGCACTGGCCGGCACCTCTCCGAAGGGGCCGGGCGGCCGTGCGTTGACCGACCGGCGCGTGCGGGCCGAGCCCGTCGCATGCGTGCCGGCCGCCAGCTTGCCGTAGAGCCGGTAGAGGGTGGCCCGCGAAGGAACCTCGACGTCGGCGGCGTCCTCACGGCCAGCCAGGATTTCCTTGGCCCGCCAGGCGATGAACCCGATCGTCTTCGACGAGTCCTCGGCCGTCTCGCCGATCGCCTGCCGCATCGCCTCCACCACCGTCGCATCGACGTTGCCGAAGGCAGGCATCTGCTTGGCCGACCGGCCGTCGGCCAGCCCGACCAGTCCGTCACGCTGATAGCGCTGGCGCCGCTGCTTGATCCCGCTGGCTGTCACCTTGTGTCCAGCCGCCGTCAGTTCGGCTGCTTTCGCTCGCTCGCGCTCAGCCAGCGAGTGCCGTCTCGGATCGAACTCCGGCCGCGGGACCGCCCCCTCGGAAGCAGACGGCGGTAAGCCGTGCAGCACTTCGAGAATGTGTCTCTCCCACCAATGGGCCTGTTCAGCCGCCGTCTCGGGAAACTCCGCGATCCTGGCCGTGGGCGGAACCTTCCGCCCGCTCCCGCTCATTGGGCACCCTCGCCGTTCAGGCTCACGACCGTGCGCGGACCCATCAGCTCGACCGATGGATCCTTGAAGGTCAGCGCTTGGAGCCAGAGCAGATGAAACAGGGTGGGCAGGGTCGCGAGCCGGTCACCAGCAGCGTCGGCTCCAAGCAACAGCGGACCAGGCTCCGCGAAGACCTGCAGCAACCGGTCCGCGACCGGTCGCAGTAGGCACCGTGGGTGCCGGTAGCGTGAAAGCCACCGGACATTCGCCAGCAGCACCGCCCCCGGCGTCCCGACCCGCTCAAAGCCCCACCCCGCCTGAGCACAGGCCAACCGCGTCACCTCGAACGCCTGCGCGTCCTTCGGCTCGATCCGCTCATCCGCGCGGACGTCGACGACCACCGCCGAGCCATCCGCGCGGCGGACGAAGTAGTCCGGAGCGTGCCGACGCTCCCGTTCGCCGTCGTGCCAGTGCAGCCAGAACGGCTGCGAGGCGACCCCTGTCACCTGCGGGTCGAAGTCCATGAGCAGGAGCCGGTCCCGCTCCAACCAGGACTCGAAGCCGACGTGCTGCCCGGTCACCGCCACCCAATACCAGCCCGCGAAGTGACGCTCACCGCGAGCCCACCGAAAGGGCCGCACCGGCACCACGTCCTCGAAGCGGCCCGTCACGCAGTCCAGCAGCGGCCGCCGTTGTCGCTCGCGTACGGCGTCCACATACGACAACTCGATGTACGGCCCCGCAAGATCCACCCCAGTCGGTACAGCCACCCAGCACCCCCAGTGCGATCAGCCACACGACTAGGTTCACTGAGACGGAAGGCGAAACGACTGGGTTCGCTGAGTAAACGCCTCGATTGGATGAGAGCGGTCATCACAGGACACCTCGTGACAGCGTGACACCCTGTCCCGTCTCAGATGATCTGGTCCCTGGTGATGCCTGTGACCTGCAGCGACCAGAAGAACTGAGACGCTGTGACGCTGGAAATCTCAGTGGACCTGGTCCCGGACGTACGGTTGCCCGGTGCCGTCTCAGTTGATCTGGGAGGACACGTTCGCGGCCCCTCAGTCGATACAGAACTCGTTGCCCTCGATGTCCTGCATCGGGATGCACGAATCATTGCCGTCATACAGCGTTCGCACGTGTACCGCGCCGAGCGGGACCAGTCGTGCGCACTCGGCCTCAAGTGCGGCGAGGCGCTCTTCACCCACGAGTCCGGTGCCAACCCGCACGTCAAGATGCAGCCGGTTCTTGGCAGCCTTCCCTTCGGGGACGCGCTGGAAGTACAGTCGCGGGCCCACGCCTGAGGGATCACTGCAGGCAAACCATGCGTCCTGCTGCTCAGGTGGCAGCGAGCGCTTGAAATCGTCCCAAGTGGCAAACCCCTCCGGTGGCGGCGGTACGACGTACCCCAACACCTCGCACCAGAAACGAGCGAGGCGCTCAGGTTCTGCGCAGTCGAAGGTGACTTGGAACTTCTTGATCGACATCATCGGGCCACCGTATTGGCGCGTGCTGCTCAGCGAAACCCCCCAGGGTGTCATCGCCGCGCCCCTCCCTGCCAGGCCAAGGGCATCGAGCACGGCAATCCGATCTGCCAGCGCGTCCACGGCGTCGGTGTCGACGCCGCCGTCGGACAACTGCTGGTCAACGCCCTCACCCCGCTCGCACTGGAGGCAGCCCTCGCGGTCGCCGAGGAACTCGCCACCCGCGCGGATGAAGCCGACCAACTGCGAGCCGCCGCCGTCGAACGCGCCCGCTACCAAACCGACCTCGCCCGGCGCCGCTACCTCGCCGTGGACCCCGACAACCGCCTGGTCGCCACCAGCCTGGAAGCCGACTGGAACGCCGCCTTGCGCGAACTCGTCGAGGCCACCGACACCTACGAGAAGACGAAAGCCACCGGAACCGGCACCCTGGATGCTGCCCAACGCGCCCGGATCACCGCCCTGGCCAGCGACTTCCCGAGATTGTGGACCGACCCGGCCACCCCGGTGCGGGAACGAAAACGGCTGGCCCGCCTGCTGGTCACCGACGTCACCCTGGTCCGCGCCGAGCAGATCACCGCCCACGTCCGCCTGCGCGGCGGCCAGGAGCACACCCTGGTCATGCCCGTCCCACTCGCGTCCTGGCAGATCCGCCAGACCCCCGCGCACATCGTCGCCGCCATCGACGGCCTTCTTGATGACCACACCGACGGCCAGATCGCCGAGGTCCTCACCGCGCAAGGCCAGGTCAGCGGGATGAACCAGCCTATTCATGTCGGGATCGTCAAACACATCCGCCGGGCTTACCGCCTTCGCAGCCATCCCCAACGCCTCGCCGACCTCGGCATGGTCAGCCTCAACGAGATCGCCCGCCGCCTGGCACTCCACCCCAACACCGTCAAGAAGTGGCGCGACGCCGGACTGCTGACCGGCCGCCTGGCCAACGACAAGGGCGAGTACCCGTCCACGTACGACAACTCGACGTACGCCTCCGCAAGATCCACCCCAGCCGGTACGGCCACTCGGCATCCTCAGTCCCTCGCCCCGTACGACTAGGTTCACTGGCAAGGAAGCCGAAACGACTGGGTTCGCTGTCAAACGCCTCTTTTGGATGACAGAGGACAACATGTCTCACTGTCCCGTGCCATCGATCCTTGGCCGATTGCCACCGAAGACTGACCGACGACGGTTTGTGCCATCGAAGATGGGTGCAGATCCTTTGAGGGTGTCTTGCACGAGCGTGACCTGCGGGTTCGTGATCCAGCACGGCTACGCCGTGTCAGTTACGCCCGGCCGTAGGGCGCCGACGCGGAGCAACGGGTGCCGTGAGAGACGGACGGGGCAGGTCGGCCGTGATGGGCTCCGTGGCGACGATGGACTCGATCCGTACAAAACCGCAGGTGGGCCAGACCCTCAAAAGATCTGCACCCATCGAAGATTGACTGCGCAGGTTGGGAGGCCGCGGCCAGTCTGCTTCGATGACGTCCAGTGCGACTACGCCCGGCTGTCCCCTTGGACGCCGTTTTGCCGGACCGGCAACAGGAGTGGCCTGACCGGGACACGATCGGCGACGGTGGGCCCGTGACCGACAACATCGCAGCAGGATCGCCCACGTCCGACGCCCCCTTGCCTGCCGACGGATACGTCGGAGACCCCGCGGTGCGGGCGGAGTGGGACAACCGCTACACCGACCGACAACAGCTGTGGAGCGGCCAGCCCAACGGTGCGCTGGTGGCCGAGGTCGCTGGGCTCACACCCGGGCGGGTGCTCGACGTCGGCTGTGGCGAGGGCGCGGACGCCGTCTGGCTCGCGCGCGGCGGCTGGGACGTGACCGCGCTCGAGGTCTCGGGCGTGGCGCTGGAGCGGGCGGCCGGGCACGCGCGGGACGCTGGCCTCGCCGTTCGCTGGGTACACGCCGCACTGACGGAGGCGGGGCTCCCACCGGCTTACTTCGACCTGGTCTCCGCGCAGTACCCAGCCCTGCTGCGCACCCCCGACGCCGCAGCCGAGCGAGCGTTGCTCGCGGCCGTCGCGCCCGGAGGCGTGCTGCTCCTCGTACACCACGCGGGGATGGACACCCAGCAGGCGCACGAGAGCGGCTTCGACCCGGCTGACTACGTCTGGCCCTCGATGGTCGCCGCTCTGCTCGACGACGACTGGGAGGTGGAGGTGGACGAGCAGCGGCCACGCGTGGCACCCGACGGCGGCGCCGGCGCGCACCATACCGACGACCTGGTGCTGCGCGTGCGCCGGCTGCGCTGAGACCCCTCCGCTCGCAGCAGGCCCGGCAGCTGGGCAGACCCGATGACCGAGCCATAGATCAAGGGTGTTCTCGTTACTCCGAAACCGCACAGCCGTTCCGGCTCGCGTGTCGATGAGTTCGCCTCGGCGTCCTGCCCGGCTCCGAAGCCACCGACAATCGGGACGGTATCCAGCACGTTGACCTCGGTGGTCAATCTTCGATGGCACGAACTGAGCAGTGGTTAACCTTCCATGGCAAATGGTCAGGGTTCGCTGTCACAGGTCACTCGCCTGGGCCTCGGACCGGGCCCTCAAGTGTCGGTAAACGATCGTTTGCCGACACTGCTGTCAGGCTCGGGGCCTCGCAGCGACTGCTCGGCCCGACGCGGTGCCGTTATCGGATGCTGAAGCGGTGGGGTACGCCTGCGTGGCGGTCGGAGAAGCGAGGGAGCCGAGCGCACGGGCCGTCGCTGAGCCGGGCTCGGCGTGGTAGATCGCCAGCATCTGTCCGTCGGTGTCGCCGAGCGGCAGTTTTTCCCGGCGCAGTTCGAGCAGGCCGACCTGCGGGTGGTGCAGCCGCATCGAGCCTCCGGCCAGCGCGGTGACGTCATGCCGAGCCCACAGTCGCCGGAACGGCTCGCTGGCCAGCGACAGCTCGCCGACCAGCTGAGCGATCCGCGGATCCTCGACGTCGCCGCCCACAGATGCGCGGAACCCGGCGACCATGCCCCGGGCTGTCTGCTCCCAGTCCTGCCACAGGTCCCGCTCGGCGGGGTCGAGGAAGATCGCACGCAATCGGTTGACGCCCGGCCGGATGCTGGGTGACACGGCGGTGGCCAGGCGGTTCGCCGCGAGCACGTCGAACATCCGGCTCTCCACGAACGCCGGCAGGTTGATCGCGTCGAGCAGTTGTCGGACCCCGGCCGACACCACCTCGCGGCGTGGTCTCCGGCGGGCGGCCGGGCGGACAGCCACCAGGCTCAACAGGTGGTGTGTGGCGCTCGCGTCCAGCCGGAACACCCGCGCCAGGGCCTCCAGCACCTGCGGGGACGGGTTGCGGTCGCGCCCCTGCTCCAGGCGCAGGTAGTAGTCGGCGCTGATCCCGGCCAGGGTGGCGACCTCTTCCCGCCGCAGCCCAGGGGTACGGCGGACGCCCACGACCGGCAGCCCCGCGTCTGTTGGGTCGGTCAGCTCACGGCGTGCCCGCAGGTACTCCCCGAGCGCATTCGGCCTGCTCATGTCTTCGATGCTACGAGCTCGTCGGCCGCCGTGCCTGGCCCTGATACCCCCAGGATGACCAGGGCACAGGCTATGTCCACGAGGGCTTTGTAGCGTGGATCTGGCTCCCGGAGATGCCGGGGAGCAGGAAAGGAAACCATGACCGGCAACGAGCTTCCCGGCGGCACCTACCGCCTGGGTGACCTCACCCTCACCCGGTTCGGCTACGGCGCTATGCAGCTGGCCGGGCCGGGCGTCTTCGGCCCGCCCGAGGACCGAGACGCTGCGATCGCCGTGTTGCGCACAGCCGTCGAACTGGGCATCACGCACATCGACACGGCCGACTTCTACGGCCCGCACGTCACCAACGAGATCATCCGCGAGGCCCTCGCGCCGTACCCGGAGGGCCTGCACATCGTCACCAAGGTCGGCGCTCGCCGCGATGAGCAGGGCGGATGGCCGCACGCCCGTACCCCCGCCGAACTGGTACAGCAGGTCCACGACAACCTCCGACGCCTCCGCCTCGGTGTGCTCGACGTGGTCAATCTGCGGGTCGGCGGCTTCGACTCGCCTGAACCGGGCTCGATCGCCGAGCAGTTCGGCGCGCTCGCCGAACTCCGCGAGCAGGGGCTGATCCGACATCTCGGCTTGAGCACGGTCGACGCGGACCAACTCGCTGAGGCACAGTCGATCGCACCGGTGGCCTGTGTGCAGAACTTTTACAACATCGCCAACCGCCAAGACGACGAACTGGTCGAGAGCACGGCGCGGCAGGGCATCGCCTACGTGCCGTACTGGCCACTGGGCGGCATGTCGCCGCTGCAGTCGGACGCCCTGCACCGGGTCGCCAAGCAGCTGGAGACCACGCCGATGTCGGTGGCACTCGCCTGGCTGCTGCAGCGCTCACCGAACCTGCTGCTCATTCCAGGGACGTCCTCAGCAGAGCACCTGCGCGAGAACATCGCAGGCGCCGCCCTCGAACTGCCCGCCGACGCACTCGCCGAGCTGGATGCCATCGGCGGCGGAGAGTAGTCGGCGGTCCGCCGAGTGGTGGCTGACCGGGGCAGGGGTCGGGTTGCCCACCACGGGGCGGCGAGATGGTTGGTTCAAGGACCCTCCACGGGGGCGGCCAGCGTGGACGTTCCAACCGACTGAATGAGGGGGCCCTTCGGCACGCCCCGCCCGCTCCTGGTCCCGGCGCCAGCGTGGACGAGTTGCTCAGCGAGTCCGTCACTCCCGCAGCGCTGCGTACCCCGCCGCGCGCTGCCGAGGCATGGCTCCGCCGCCCTGCCAGGGGGCGGAGTACGGTCGGCAGCCTGCCGCATCCGGTGCCGGGCGATCCGGCAAGGTGGCCGCCATGCCCACGACGCCGGAGCATACCCAGCTGTTACTCGCCCAGCGGCTGGCCTGACACGTCCGCACCGCCTGGCCGCAACTGACGAACCTGCACATCCGTCACCGCGGGGCATTCGCCTACGTGGAAGGCGAACTGGCCGACGGCGAGGCCGTCAAGCTGATGCGCCTGCGCTACGGGGGTATCTCGAGCCGATGGGCTTCGCCCTCTACTACGCCGGCAGCGACCGCTACGAGGATTCCCTGCTACCCCCCGGCGCCTTCACCGGCACCCCGAAGACGCCCTCGACTGCGCCTGCCGGCTCCACCTCGCCGCCGCAGACCTCCTGCGGGCCGCGGTGAACGCGATGCTGGCGCGCGTGGACCTGCCGGAGGTGTTCTCCTGGACCGGGGTGCCGTCCACCGCAGTTGCGTCCCGTATTGCGGTGAGCGGCAATCGATCGGGCCGCATGAGGCCGTACGGGAACGCGGCGCATGGTGGTCTGAGAGCGGATCGCCGGCTGACGCGGGTTTCGGTCACCCGACGGTTGTGGCCGCCACCGAGTGGGCGACGTCGCGATGAGCCTCGTGCGCGGCGAGCCGGCCGGTGAGGGCAGCGCGGACGTCTTCGTAGGTGTCGGGGCCGAGCGGGATGCGGAGAGGAGTCGCGCCGGAGTCAACGAGGTCGATCATCGCGTCCGCGATCTTCTCCGCGCTGTTGGGCACCGGGAAGTGCCCGCCCAGGAACGCCTGCCGGGTCTGGGCCGCGGGGGTGTTCTCGTACTCGAGCAGGGGCGGTGTGGTGTCGAGCGAGCTGCCGAAGTTGGTGGGGGTCGCGCCCGGCTCGATGATGGTCAGGGCTATGCCGAACGGCGCGATCTCCCGGGCGACGGTCTCGCAGAACCCCTCGATGCCCCACTTGGAGGCGTGGTAGTAGCTGAGGCTCGGATAGGTCGTCTGACCGCCCGCGGTGGACACCTGCAGGATGCGGCCTCGGCCCTGGGCGCGCAGGTGCGGGAGGGCGGCGCGGATGACATGGATCGAGCCGAGCAGGTTGGTGTCGATGACGCGCCGGATCTGCTCGTCGGATGCCTCCTCGACGGAGGCGAGGAGGCCATAGCCGGCGTTGTTTACGACGACGTCGATCGTGCCGAGGGCCTCGAACGCCTCGTTGACGACATGACGCACTCGCTCGGTGTCGGTGACATCAAGCTGGGCGGTCCAGAGCCGGTCGCCGTGCTCGGCGTGGAGGTCGTCGAGAGCCTCGGGCCGACGGAGCGTGGCGGCGACACGGTCGCCACGGGCCAGGAGGTGTTCGGTGAGCAGGCGCCCGAAGCCTGAGGAGGTGCCGGTGATGAACCAGGTGGTGGTCATGGTGTTTCCTTCGCTGTGTCGTGCGCGTGGCTACGATTTCGAGTCGGCTTGAAGCCACGCGCGCAGTCCGAGCGGCTGGCCTTGGTATCGCTGATGCCGGCAGGGGGTCGTCGATGCGACGGCCTGGGCCTGGTCATGAGTCGGCCGAGCTGCTCGCGCTGCCGTGAGGCAACTCGGCCGGACTGTGAAGCGTGTCGTCGTTAGCGGGTGCCCGCCTCGGCGCGCGCGAAGAACGCGGCGAGCTCGTGGGGGTTCTTGGTGTAGACGTCGATCTTGCGCACCGTGCCGTCCTCGACCTGGTGGATCTCGACCATGGTCAGCGGGAACTCCTCACCGGTGGTGTGGGCCGTGAGCGTTCCGGTGAGCGTTCCGATGACGCCGGCCGGGCCCTCGAACACCTCGGCATCGGTGATAGCGACGTCGGCGTAGCCCATCATCGCGCCCAGGATCGACTGCACGAACACCTCGCGGCCCTGGTGCACGCCACCGTAGGGGAGCTGGTTCGGCTCGTCGACGATCACCTCGGGGGCGAGCTTGGCCAGGACACCCGGCACGTCGCCCTTGCTCAGCGCGTCGTACAGCCCTCGCACGACATCCGAGGGGCTCTGCGTCACCGTCTCGATCTGGTTGCTCATCTTGTGTGCCCCTTCAGTCTTGTTCAGGTACGCAAGCCCTCATGGGGAACTCGGTACTGGAAAGGTCGGCCGGCCGGGGCTCGTATGTCCTCGCACCGGTCGGGGCCCCGGGGGGATCGGGGCACGCACCATGCAACGGGAGACGGCCGTGACGGGGGAGTCTTTGCTGTGAGGGGTACTGGCAGGGCCCCCCGCCCATCGCGCGGCGTGCCTACCCTGTCCTCATGGACAACCGGGACGCAGTCAGCGCATTCCTCCGCTCCCGACGCGACAAGATCACCCCCGAGCAGGCGGGTCTGCCGGCGTACGGTCAGCGGCGGGTGCCCGGACTGCGCAGGGGTGAGGTCGCCACGCTCGCCGGGGTGAGCGTCGAGTACTACACGCGCCTGGAGCGCGGCAACCTCAGAGGTGTCTCCGACAGCGTGCTGGACGCCCTCGCCCAGGCCCTGCGGCTCGACGACACCGAGCGCATGTACCTGTACGACCTCGCCCGCGTCGCCGGCGTCGGCGAGGCGCGGGCCCGGCAGCGGGCGGTTCGGCCGACGGTGCGGCCGAGCGTGGCGCGGATCGTCGAGGGGATGCCGGAGCTGCCGGCGTACGTGATGAACAACCGCCTCGACACGCTGGCCGCCAATGCGCTGGGCCGGGCGCTGTACTCGCAGATGTATGCCGACCCGACCTGCGGGGCGAACGTCGCCCGGTTCGCGTTCTTCAACCCCGCGGCCAGGCGGTTCTACGCCGACTGGGAGCGTATGGCCCGCTTCGCCGTGGGCGCGCTGCGCATCGAGGCGGGGAAAAACCCCTACGACCGGGAACTGACGAACCTGATCGGTGAACTGTCCACCCGCAGCGACGCCTTCCGCGTGCTGTGGGGATCCCACGACGTGCATGTCTTCCGCGAGAGCACCAAACGCCTCAACCATCCGCTCGTCGGCGACCTGGAACTTGATCAGGAGACCATGAGCCTGCCGGACGAAAGCGGCCTGAGCGTGGTCGTCTACAGCGCGCCACCCGAAACCGCAGCCGAGGACGGCCTGAAGCTGCTCGCCAGCTGGTCCGCCACGACCGGACAGGAGCAGGACACGGAATCCACGAGCAAACCGTCGACCCGGCAGCCCTGACGGGCGACACCGGCCCACCGAAGGTGCTGACCACCGAGGCGGTACAGGCGTCCGACGTGGTGATCACGATGGGCTGCGGAGATGCCTGCCCCGTCTTCCCCGGCGAGCAGTATCGGGACTGGAAGCTGGATGACCCGGCTGGGCAGGGGGTGGACGTGGTCCGCCTGATCCGGGACCGGCTGCGCCTGCGCGCGCAGGTCGTCCTGCACGCGGCACGGGGGCGCTCCAACGCGCGTATCGCCCGCGAGACGGGCCTGCACCTGGACACGGTTCGTGAGTGGCGGGGCCGGTTCGCCGTCGGGGGCTGATGGCCCTGGCCGACCGCAAGTGCTCAGGGCGCCCGGCCCGGGCGTCCCCTGAAGGAGTTGCTCCGCCATCCCGGCGCTCTCCTAGGGCGCCCCTCGACCATGTGACCCGTCACTTGCCGGTCGGCACAAAGCGGGCCGACCGGCAGGGCGGTCGCCACCGGTCACGTGGATCGCAGCCTCGGCCTCAGCGTCTGGCGCGACCAGGAACTGAAGTGGCTCACCCTCGCGGGTAGCCGAGGTCGCGACAACCCGCTGGCGCTGCAGACCGGTGAGCACCCTCGGAGCTATCACCCGGCCACGGCAAGCGACACGCCGCCAGCGGCCTCGATCAGGTGATCAGTCGTTGTACTCATCAGGTGACTCCCACGGGGGAATACGCGCTCACGACACTCCGCTTCTGCGGTCATTTGGTACGGGGAGGGGGCCTCGGTGACCCTCGGAGGGGTCACAGACGTCGGGTCGTGGCCGTTAACACCACGCGCGCTGCCGTCTGTGGGATCCGCACATGATGTTTTTGCCGACGCGGGGATTGGACTCCTGCTGCCAGAAGGGCCGGTCGCCTGCGCGCGTGCCTTCAGGTGTCAACGGCCATGAACCGTCCGCGAATCTCGTAGAAGCCATCCGAGCGTCGTGTCGTGAGGGCGTACCGGTGCCCTCGGGGAGCGCAAGGGGAGCGCGGACGCCTTTGGATCAGCCAGCATGAGGTGATACGTGCTGGACCGGTGTGCGCACTCTGATCAGGGGAAACGGCATAGGCCATCACGGGCGGGCAGCATCCGGCATGATCGCTTTCGTACTCGTAATGCGTAGGTCTCGGGTTCGAATCCCGAAGGCGGCTCCATGGTGAACCCCAGGTCAGGCCTCTGACCTGGGGTTTCTTGCTTTGGATGACCTTGGAATCTCGGCAAATCGGGCACCGACGATCTGTGCATCGTAATGCGTAGGTCCGAGGTCGGCACTGAGTGGCTGATCTCGCGCCCCATGCCTCTTGTCGACGATCTTTGAACGGTGACCCTCTTTCGGTCGATGAAAAGTGACCCCTTCCGTGATCGAGTGATCAGTCTGGCTCCATGGGAGTCAGGTGGAA
>NZ_RJVR01000289.1 GCF_003999195.1 Streptomyces soli | reverse complement strand
CGCGCGTCACGAGCGGACGCCGGTCACCCCGGTCGGCAGCCGCCGACCGCCCGTCGACCGCCCCTCCCGGCCCGCGCCGCTGGGGCCGCCGGTGCGCGGCCGGGGCGCGACGAGCTGACCCTCAGCCTGACCAGCAGCGGGTCACGGTGCCGTCGGCGACCGTGAAGTTCAGCCTCCCCGAGCGGTATTCCATGGTGACGATCGCGCCGGGCGGGAGGGATCGGACCGTGGTCCAGCCCTGCCCCCTGGCGCGCCGCTCGGCCTCCTCGGCGGAGAGGCCGACGTAGGTCTCCGGGTTGTCCTGTGGTTGCTGTCCGGGGCTCGAAATGGATGCCATACCGGCCACCGTAGGCGCATAGTCGCTGCCGTGGAAGCGGCACCGGGCGTGATCGTCACACTTCTGTCACAGAATCATGAGTGGCGTCTGGCGTAGCCCGTTCACTCGTTAGGGGTAGGTTTTTCGACGCCTCACAGAACTCTCATAAATTTCTCTTGCCGAGCTCGTAAATCCCGCCCGCGGAATTCCGGCGATCACCCCGGGACAGCGACCGACACACTTTCCTCACAACACGGCCTTTGGGATCCCTCAGCTCATCGCCCGTCAGAAATCCGGGCACGAATGGCGTAATCACCGAACCTGCGTGCGGCAGAGTGTACGGTCGCCCGCGCCTCGCGCTCCGGCAGTCCGATACGGAGGGCCGCGTCGACCAACGCGTCGGCGACAACCTCCCCGTGGCCGGTCTCATAGGCCCGGCAGGCCGCCCAGTAGAGCCGCTCATTGCGCTCCCCCTGGACCGAGCCGAGGACGAAGTTCACCAGCGGAGCGGCAGACCGGCCGGCCCCGGTGGGTATACGGACCGGGGCGGACGGCGTGGGCGGGGCCGGCGGCGGGGCGAGCAGCCGCAGCAGCCCGGCCGGGGCGGGAGCGGGCGGCAGATAGGCGGTGCCGGGGGCCAGTCGGTAGCGGCCGGCGCGGGTGCGCGAGCCGGGGCCGACCAGATAGCCGCCGGAGCCGCGCACATCGATGCCGGGGGCTATGCGGCGTACGGAATTGGACACGACCAGGCCGACCGGGCCGCTCAGCCACAGATGGCGGCCGCCGCTGGGCGTGATGACGGTGCGGGTCAACGGCACCGTGAAGTCATGGGCAGCGGCCAGCAGAGTCAGGTCCCGCATGCCGTCGGCGGCGCCCTTGCGGTCCAGGTCGAGGCCGATCAGATGCTGCGGGGGACGCCCGCAGGCCACCCCGTACCCCCGGGCCCAGGGCGCGGCGGCGAACAGCTCGCGCACCCGCGCCGGGTCCGACGAGGCGTCGTACACGCCGTGCCCGAGCCGCCCGCACTCGCCGCGGCAGGGCGACGGGCCGGTGACCGGGCCCGTCTCGTCCCGGTGCGGGGAGCGGAGGGCGGGCAGCTTGGAGCGCGCCAGCGGGAAGACCGCCAGCCCTTGCGTGGCGGCCGCCAGCGCGTGTTGCACGGCGTGGGTGTAATCGGGATGCACCACTCTGTTATCGTACGCCCGTTCGACTCTGGGCGCACCAGTGCATTCCGGCCGTCTTCAGGCGTTCCGTGTGGCACCGCGGCGCGGACCGGGAAGACCTTCGCCGGCTGCTGGTGGAGCGGGTGCTCGCCTTCGTAAGCCGGGCTCTTCTTCCACAGGTCGACCAGGTGCCGCAGCGGGACCTCCGGGGCGAGCGCGAGGACCGGCTTCTCGCGGTGCCGGAACACGGAGGCGATCTCGATCTCGTGGCCCTGCCCGGCCAGCGCGCCGGCCAGATTGAAGGTCGTACGGATGGTCCCGCCCACTGCGTAGGCGTTGTGGAGCAGGAATGTGATGCGCATGCGTCCCTGTCGTTCAGCGGCTCCCCGCGGACTCTGGTCCGCCTTCCGCAGGCAAGACCCGGGGTTCCCCTCCCTGGTTGTTCGCTCGACCTCCTTGTGGCAGAGCTGTGATCACATCGGTAGCCGGACCCGGGACAACCCGACCGGCGGCCGGGGCGTCAAGCACCATACGGGAGCTGGGGGACGACAAAGCAGTTCCGGCGGCGAGCAGCGGATGGTGGCCGTGTCGCGGGCGCTGCTGGCCCCGGCCCGGCGGCTGGTGCTGCTGGACGAGCCGGGCCAGGCCTGTCCCCGGCGGCGGCAGCGCGTATGTACGAAGTCCTGGCCGCCGTCTGCGCGGAGGGCGCCCGGACCGTGGCTCACGGCAGGCGGATCAGCGTCCCGGGGGTGAGGTCCACACCGGGGTTGAGGCTTTGGAGCTCCTGCGCGCCGCCCGGCACCTGGAATCGGTCGGCGATCGATTCCAGCGTGTCGCCGGGCTGTACGGCGTGCCAGCGCCCGGAGAGCCCGAGTTGGCGCGAGCAGTCGGGCCAGGCCTCCCAGCCCTGGTCACGGAGGATGTCCTCGGCGACGGTGATCTGGTCGTCGCGCGAGGCCAGGTCGGGGCGCGGGGCGTAGGCGGCGCCCCCGTGCGCGGTCCAGGTGGACTGCCAGATCTGCAGGCCGCCGTAGAAGCCGCTACCGGTGTTGGCGTCCCAGACCTCGCTGCTCTCGCAGGCGGCGAGGTCGTCCCAGACCAGGGCATGGCCGATGGCGGCGGCCGGGGCCATCACTGCGGAGACGGCGAGTACGGCGGCGCTGAGGAAGTGGGCCATGCGCCAGCACGGTAGGCCCGGGCTCGGCGGTCACCGCGCCGCCGCGCCCGGGCCCACCCGGTCGGCTCAGAGCCTCAGAGCCGGCTCAAGGCCTCAGAGCGCGAGCCGCTGCCCCGGCACGATCCGGTTCGGATCGCCACCGACGACCGACCTGTTCGCGGCGTACAGCTTCTTCCAGGCCGTGTGGTGGGCCGCCGCGATCCCGCTGAGGGTGTCGCCGGGCTTCACCACATAGCGACCGACCTGCGTCTGCGTCTTCGCCTTCGCCTTCGCCTTCGCCTTCGTACGGCTGTGGGTGCGCCCCGTGTGCGTGGTGGCCCGCTTGGCGGGCTTGACCTTTGTCGTGGCCTGGGGCGCGGTCCCGTACGCCCCCGCCTTCGCGGAACAGGTCGGCCAGGCCCCCCAGCCCTGCGCGCGCTGCACCTTCGTCGCGACGGCGATCTGTTCGGACCGGCCTGCCCGGTCGGCGGTGGCCGCGTAGGCCGTGCCGCCGTAGGCCCGCCAGGTCCCGGCGGAGAACTGCAGTCCGCCGTAGTACCCGTTACCGGTGTTGATGTGCCAGTTCCCGCCGCTCTCGCACTTCGCGATGCGGTCCCACACTCCGCTGCCGGCGGCCGAGGCCTCCCCCGCCGTGGCCATGACGGCCAGCGGGGACAGGACTGCGGCGGTGCCCACGAGCACTGCGGTTGTTCGGTACTTGGCTATGACGGCCATGGATTCCCTCTCCACGGGCCCGGGATGTCCCCCTGCATTTCGTTGCGGGACCCGCGTGCCCCGGCGCATCGGACGCCGGTGCGGTGCGGACCCTTCGCTCAACGTACGAGCGATCCCGGGCGGTGCTCCTTGCACACGGCGGAGGAATCTATGGGCTATCGTCCCGTTATCAAACAAATGCCCGTCGTTGCAGGCCAGTTGGGGGTTACTCGGAGTAAAGTCCTTTTCCGGACACCGGATTGATGAGCTGATTTCGTATTAAATCAACACACTGCATATGCGATGTGTGACTCGGCTCATACCCAACCCGCCCGGCCAGGGGCCAAGGTTGGACATGGAGTGACCGCCTCCGGTGCCCCGCTCACCGTGTGCGTATGGCACGGGACGCGAGAACGGAGAAAGGCGTGACTCCCAACACAGATCGTCCGTTGTCTATACGTGCCGGGCAAAGTCCGGCGAAGGAGCCGCACAGTCAGGGAGGCTTTCGTGCCGGCCATGCTCGATGTCAGCGACGAGGTACGCGCCGAGATCGGCGAACAGGAGGCCGAGCGTCTGCTGGCCGGTGATAGCGCGCCGGGCACATACGACTGCACCTCCTGCCGCACTCCGGGTGACACCTCGAAGGAACGCACCAGCACCGTGCTCTTCGTCGGGGACGAGACCGCGGTCCTCGCCTTCGCCCACGCGACCTGCATCCCCTCGCAGGTCGTACCCGTGTCCGAGCAGCAACTCCAGGGCGCGGTGCAGACCTTTGAGGGCGACGAGGCGGCGGCGGCTCCCGCGGAGGCGAATGCCGAGCCGCGCCAGGCAGTGCTCGGCATCACCTGCGGGCTCGTCCTGGTGAAGGACTCGATCTGCCCCGCCCTGGTGATCGAGCCCACGGGACCGATCGCCCGGCCCGGCCAGCAGGACAGCAGCGACGAGTTCCTGCCCATCCTGATCGAGCAGGGCTTCCTGCCGGTCAGCGATCTGGCCGTACCGCCGTCCCCGAACGCCGGCTGGTCCGTGCTGCTCGCCATGGGCCAGCTGCACGCCATCCTCCAGCCCGGCGCCGCGGGCGCCTGGTGGCAGGCGCACCAGCCGCTGCCCGTCAGCGACGGCTGGCGCGTGGCGGTCAACAAGTCCAACGAGGTGTACGTCTACGCGGCCCCGGTCGGCAGCATCGGCCAGCAACCCCGCGAGGACCTGCTCCAGTCCGCCCTCGCCCGCGCCGCCGAGCGCGGCCTCCTGGTCGGCGCGACCATGCCGCTCTCCGGCACCTGACCGAACCCCGGTCGACAGGGCGCGTACGGAATTCCGTACGCGCCCTCGTCGTGCTCGGACAGGATTCCGTAAATCAGCCGTACGCCCGCATCCAGGACGAACCGTCACTCGTTGGCACAGACGTGCACACCTTTGACGCCTCCCGAGCCCAGTACCGCAGCCAGATCCCGTCCATGCGAGCCGCGTCGCAGGACACCTACGGAGGCTCGGGCACACCGATCTACGACGCCCTCTACTCCGAGTACCGCCGCCTCTTCCGTACGCTGCCCGGCGACCGCACCGGCGAGGAGGCCCTCAGCTTCAACGGCTTCGAGCCCCTCCAGCGCGCCGGACGCCACCGCGGAGCCGTCCCCGCCGCCCTCCCCCCAGCCGGGACGGACAAACGGCTCCACGGCCTCTAGCGGCTACTTCTTGCGCCCGCGCTTCTCCCGCACCCGCACCGACACCTGGATCGGCGTCCCCTCGAAGCCGAACTCCTCACGCAACCGACGCTCGATGCTGCAATATCCCGGGGAGCGACCCCCCGGACCCCCACGAAAGACCTGCCCGCGGCCACCGACGCAGCCAGGTCACCAGCACTACTTCTTGCGCCCGCGCTTCTCCCGCACCCGCACCGACACCTGGATCGGCGTCCCCTCGAAGCCGAACTCCTCACGCAACCGACGCTCGATGAAGCGGCGGTAGCCCGCCTCAAGGAAGCCCGAGGCGAAGAGGACGAAGCGCGGGGGCTTGGTGCCGGCCTGAGTGCCGAAGAGGATGCGGGGCTGCTTGCCGCCGCGGATGGGGTGGGGGTGGGAGGCGACGATCTCACCGAGGAAGGCGTTGAGGCGGCCGGTGGGGACGCGGGTCTCCCAGCCCTCCAGGGCGGTCTCGATGGCCGGGACGAGCTTCTCCATGTGGCGGCCGGTGAGCGCCGAGACGTTCACCCGGGGCGCCCACTGGACCTGGACCAGGTCCCGCTCGATCTCGCGCTCGAGGTAGTAGCGGCGCTCCTCGTCGAGCTGGTCCCACTTGTTGTACGCGATGACGACCGCGCGCCCGGCCTCGACCGCCATCGTGATGATCCGGAGGTCCTGAACGCTGATGGACTCGGTGCCGTCGATCAGGATGACCGCGACCTCGGCCTTCTCGACGGCGGCGGCGGTGCGGAGCGAGGCGTAGTAGTCGGCGCCCTCCTGGAGGTGGACGCGGCGGCGGATGCCGGCAGTGTCCACGAACTTCCAGGTCTTGCCGCCGAGTTGGATCAGCTCGTCGACCGGGTCACGGGTGGTGCCGGCCATCTCGTTGACGACGACCCGGTCCTCGCCGGCGACTTTGTTGAGCAGGCTCGACTTGCCGACGTTCGGCCGGCCGATCAGCGCGACCCGGCGCGGCCCGCCGAGGGCCTCGCCGAAGGTCTGCGCGGGCGCCTCGGGCAGGGCCTCGAGGATGGCGTCCAGCAGGTCGCCCGTGCCACGGCCGTGCAGCGACGACACCGGGTACGGCTCGCCCAGGCCCAGGTTCCACAGCGCGGTGGCGTCCGCCTCGCCGGAGGGACCGTCGACCTTGTTGGCGGCCAGGACGACGGGCTTGCCGGCCCGGCGCAGCAGCTTGACGACGGCCTCGTCGGTGTCGGTCGCGCCGACCGTGGAGTCGACGACGAAGACCACCGCGTCGGCGGCCTCGATCGCGAACTCCGCCTGCGCGGCGACGGACGCGTCGATGCCGAGCACGTCCTGCTCCCAGCCGCCGGTGTCGACGATCTTGAAGCGGCGGCCGTTCCACGTCGCCTCGTACGTCACCCGGTCCCGTGTCACGCCGGGCTTGTCCTCGACGACCGCTTCACGGCGGCCGATGATCCGGTTCACGAGGGTCGACTTGCCGACGTTCGGCCGGCCGACCACCGCGAGCACGGGCAGCGGGCCGTGGCCCGCCGCCGCGAGGTCACCGGCGACCTCGTCGAGGTCGAAGCCCTCCTCGGCGGCGAGCTCCATGAACTCGGCGTATTCGGCGTCGCCGAGCGTGCCGACTTCGCCGTACTCGTTCTCGATGTCCATGAAAGCGTCTTCTCCGTCGATCGGTATCAATCGGGGCCTTCTACTCCAGCCCCAGTGTGGTTCAGGGACGCGCCGCGTGCCCCGTGGCACGCTTCGCGTACGCCAGGTGTGCCGTCAGGCGCTCCTGGATGCGCACCGTGGCGGCGTCCATCGCCGTACGGGTGCGCCGGCCGCTGCCGTCGCCGGCGTCGAAGGGGTCACCGAAGACCACGTCGATCCGGCTGCGCAGCGGCGGCAGCGCGGATATCACCCGCCCCGAGCGGGCGCTGCCCAGCACCGCCACCGGCACCACGGGCGCGCCCGAACGCACCGCGAAGTACGCCAGACCGGCCCGCAGCTCGGCGAAGTCACCGTCGCCCCGGGTGCCCTCCGGGAAGATCCCGAGGACCCCGCCACGCTCCAGGACGCCGAGCGCGGCGGTGATCGCCGTACGATCGGCGCTCTCCCGGTCGACGGCGACATGACCGACCGCCCGCAGGAACGGGTCCATCGGGCCGACGAATGCCTCCTTCTTCACCAGGAAGTGCACCGGACGCGGCGACGTACCGATGATCATCGGGCCATCCACGTTGTGCGAGTGGTTCCCGGCCAGGATGACCGGCCCCGCGGCCGGCACCCGCCACGTGCCGAGCACGCGCGGCCGCCACAGACCGTGCATCAGGCCGATCCCGATGCGGCGGCCGACCGCCGCGCCGCGTGCTGCCGGGACGGTCGTCTCCGTCACGCGGCGACCCGCTTCTCCTCGACGAGGGTGACGACGCACTCGACGACCTGCTCCAGCGTGAGCTCGCTCGTGTCGACCTCTATTGCGTCCTCCGCCTTGGCCAACGGCGAGGTCTTACGCCCCGAGTCCGCCGCGTCCCGCTCCACCAGCGCCGCTTGCGTCGCCGCCAGGTCGGCGGGGCCCTTGGCCTGCAGCTCGCCCGCGCGGCGTACCGCCCGCGCCTCGGCCGAGGCCGTCAGGAAGATCTTCACCGTCGCGTCCGGCAGCACCGTCGTACCGATGTCCCGGCCCTCCACGACGATCCCCGCCGTGGCCTTCTCCGCCGCCTCGCGCTGCAGCTCCACCAGCCGCGTCCGCACTTCCGGCACTGCGCTGACCGCGCTCACCGCCGCCGTGACCTCCTGCGTACGGATCGGTCCCGACGCGTCCACACCGTCCACCGTGATCGTCGGCGCCAGCGGGTCGCTCCCCGACTCGATCACCGGCTTCGCCGCCGCGTTCGCCACCGCGGCCTGGTCGTTCACGTCGACGCCGTTGCTCAGCATCCACCAGGTGATCGCCCGGTACTGGGCCCCGGTGTCCAGGTAGCTCAGGCCGAGTTCGGCCGCGACCGCCTTCGAAGTGCTGGACTTGCCAGTGCCCGAGGGGCCGTCGATCGCCACGATCACCGGATTCGACACAGTCGGGGGACCTTCCTTGTACACGGTGGGGGATGGCAACACGCCATCCCCCAAGGTTACCGGTCGCCCACCCACCCCCGTACCACGGACGGCCCAGCGCGGATACGAGGGTCGGGGGAACCCCCTGCAACCCCCTCAAGCGCGGATGGACCAGCCCCGCTCGCGCAGGGCCGCCGCCAGGCCGGGCGCGGCGGAGGGCTCGACCATGAGCTGGACGAGACCGGCCTGCTGGCCGGTGGAGTGCTCGATGCGGACGTCCTCGATGTTGACGCCGGCACGGCCGGCGTCGGCGAAGAGGCGCGCCAGCTCGCCCGGCTGGTCGCCGATGAGGACGGCGACGACCTCGTAGGGCTTGGGCGCGGACCCGTGCTTGCCGGGGACCTTGGCCTGGCCGGCGTTGCCACGGCGCAGTATGTCCTCGATGCCGGTCGCACCCTCCCGCCGCTTCACCTCGTCGGCGGACTGAAGCGCCCGCAGCGCCTCGACGGTCTCCGTCAGGTCCCCGGCGAGGTCGGCGAGCACATCCGCCACCGGCCCCGGATTCGCGGACAGGATGTCGATCCACATGCCGGGCTCGGACGCGGCGATCCGGGTCACGTCACGAATGCCCTGGCCGCACAGCCGCACCGCCGTCTCCTCGGCGTGCTGCAGCCGGGCCGCGACCATACTCGACACCAGGTGCGGCGTGTGGGACACGAGGGCCACCGCACGGTCGTGGGCGTCGGCGTCCATGACCACCGGCACGGCCCGGCAGAGGGCGACGAGCTCCAGGGCGAGGTTGAGGACCTCGGTGTCGGTCTCCGGGGTGGGGGTGAGCACCCAGGGCCGCCCCTCGAAGAGCTCGGCCGTGGCGGCGAGCGGGCCGGAGCGCTCGCGGCCGGACATCGGATGCGTGCCGACGTACGCCCGCATGTCGACGCCGAGGGCCTCCATGTCGCGGCGCGGGCCGCCCTTCACGCTCGCCACGTCCAGGTAGCCCCGGGCGAGCCCGCGCCGCTGCGCCTCGGCGAGCGTCGTGGCGACGTGCGCGGGCGGTACGGCGATGATCGCGAGGTCGACGGGCCCTGCCGGGGACTCGTCCGTGCCGGCGCCGAGCGCGGACGCGGTACGGGCAGCGGACGGGTCGTGGTCCTCCAGGTACACGCCCACGCCCCGCGCGGCGAGCGCGAGCGCGGCGGAGGTGCCGATGAGGCCGGTGCCGATGACGAGGGCGGTTCTCACTGGGCGATGTCCTTGCGGAGGGCGGCTGCGGCGCCGAGGTAGACGTGGGAGACCTCGCCCTTGGTCAGCCCGGTCTCGACGTGGGCGAGTATCCGTACGACCCGCGGCATCGCGCCCGCTATGTCCAGCTCCTGCGCGCAGACCAGCGGCACGTCGGTGATGCCGAGCTTACGCGCGGCCACCGCCGGGAAGTCGCTGTGCAGGTCGGGCGTGGCCGTGAAGATCACGCTGATGAGGTCGTCCACGGCGATGGCGTTGCGCTCCAGGATGACGGTGAGCAGCTCCGAGACCTGCTCGTGCATGTGCTCCGCTTCGTCCCGTTCCAGCTGGACGGCTCCGCGGACCGCTCGTACCGCCACGTCACTGCTCCTCGTTCGGCTCCGCTCGTACCTGAAAGAGGGTAGTCGCGGCGCTGCGGGCGCCGCTTCGCGGACCGCCCTGCGAGACGGGCCACATCTGCCCCCGGCGCTCCGGTACAACGGTGCGCATGATCTTCCATCTGGTGCCGCTGGACGACTGGCTGCGCGATCCGGACCGCCCCTACGCCCCGGCATCGCTCGCCGAGGACGGCTTCGTTCACTGCTCCCCCGACGAGCAGACGACCCTGGCGGTCGCCAACGCCTTCTACCGCGACATCGTCGGCCCCCTGATGGTTCTCCTCATCGACGAGCAGGCCCTCGACACCGGCGTCGTCTGGGAAGCCGCCGACCCGGCCCCGCCACCCGGAGTGCCCGAAGCCACGCGCTTCCCGCACATCTACGGCCGCATCAACCGCAGCGCCGTCGCCGGCATGATGGAGGTCCGCCGCGACGCCGACGGCAGAGCCATCGCGCTCGCCCTGTGGTCGTAGGCACGCAAAAGTCGAGCCGGGACACCGCCGCTCTGCGCCCACCATGCCCGTTACCGCAAAAGCAGGCGAGATCCCGGCCACCGACCCCTACGATCCGCCGGTATGGACGCCCACGACCTCGTACGCCACCACACCATCTACGCCTGCGTCATGGGCTCGCGCGCTTTCGGCCTGGCCACCGAGGCGAGCGACACCGACCGGCGCGGGGTCTATGTCGCGCCGACGCCGCTCTTCTGGGGCTTCGCCAAGCCCCCGTGGCACGTGGACGGTCCTGCGGAGGAGCAGTTCAGCTGGGAGCTGGAACGCTTCTGCGAGCTCGCACTGCGTGCCAACCCCAACGCTCTGGAGTGCCTGCACTCCCCGCTCGTCGAGCGGATCGACGCCACCGGCCGCGAACTCCTCACCCTCCGCGACGCCTTCCTCTCCCGCCAGGTCCACGAGACCTTCAGCCGCTACGCCGCCGCCCAGTTCAACAAGCTCCGCTCCGGCGCGCCCCGCTGGAAGCCCGCCATGCACCTCCTGCGGCTCCTCACCAGCTCACGCGACCTGCTCCGCACCGGCGAACTCCACATCGACGTCGGCGACCAGCGGGACCACCTCCTCGCCGTCAAACGCGGCGAAGTCCCGTGGTCGGAGGTCGAGGCCCGCATCATCCGCCTCAGCGACGAAGCCGACGCCGCCGCGCTGCGTACTCCGCTCGCCGCCGAGCCGGACCGGGCCCGCGTCGAGGACTTCCTGATACGTGTCCGGCGCGCCTCAGCGGCCGTCCCAGAGGGCGCCGAGCGCCAGTAGCTCTTCGCGGTACTCGATCCGCTCGGCCCATTCCTCCGGCCACGCCCCGATGCCAAGGTGCGCGCCGGCGAAGACGCCTGCCAGGCACGCGATCGAGTCCGAGTCGCCCGAGGTGCAGGCTGCGCGCCGGATGGCGGTGACCGGCTCGTCCGGGAAGAGCAGGAAGCAGAGCAGGCCGGTCGCCATGGCCTCCTCGGCGATCCAGCCGGCGCCGGTGGCCGTCACAGCGGCCTTCACGGCGCGACTCGGGTGCGTACGACGAGGTCGTGGAGCGCGTTGTAGGCCGTGGCCTCGTCGGGGAGGGGGGAGGCTTGGTGGGCGCCGTCGAGGACGGTGTGGAGGGCGTCGATGTCGGCGCGGATGAGCTTGGCGTCGAGGTCCATGGCGAGGCTGTGCTCGGCGAGGGCCTTGTCCTGGATGAGCTCGCGGAGGTACGGGGGTGCGCCGACGTGCTCGACCAGGGTGGGCAGGTGGGCTTCGACGGAGCCGGTGCGCATGAGGTGGATGCCGGTGAGGAGGACACGGAAGGTGTAGAGGAGGGGCTTGAGTTCGCGGGTCTTCTCGTAGAGCTCCCACTGGGTGCGGGCGAAGCCGCGGTAGTGCTGGGCGTGGTGGCGGGTGATGACGCCGGGGGCGAGGTCGATGAGCTGGGCGTGGACGCCGCTGGTGTGCACCACCAGCGGCGACAGCAGCTGCTCGAGGACGTAACCGTTGCGCCGGAGCATGAGGCGGGCGAACTTGAGCAGGTCGTGGGTGACGAGGTCGAGTTCGAGGCCGTCGCGGTCCCACATGCGGGTCTGGGTTTCCTCGCCCTCCCGCAGGCCGATGATGTCGGCGAGGGGGAGGAGGTGGATGCCCCGCAGGTCCACGTCCGAGTCGCGCGAGGGGAACCCGTACAGATGCGCACCGGAAACGGTGACGAACAGCATCGGGTGCCTCTGCTCGGCGAGGACCGGGCTCAGGTCGGGGAGCCCGGCCTCACGGAGGCGTTCGGGGTGGGTGTTCATGGACGCCATCTTCTCCGGAATGGTGCCCGCCGAACCATGGGATTCCCGTTAAAGATCGAACAGATTAGCTTGACGATCCACTCATAGTTCGACCTCGCGCATGAGCATCCCGACCTCGGTGTTGGTGAGGCGGCGCAGCCAGCCCGACTTCTGGTCGCCCAGCGGGATCGGGCCGAAGCTGGTGCGCACCAGCTTGTCGACCGGGAAGCCGGCCTCGGAGAGCATGCGGCGGACGATGTGCTTGCGGCCCTCGTGGAGGGTCACCTCGACGAGGTAGTTCTTGCCGGTGTTCTGCACGATCCGGAAGTGGTCGGCGCGGGCGTAGCCGTCCTCCAGCTCGATGCCGTCCTTGAGCCGCTTGCCGAGGTCGCGCGGAAGGGGGCCCTGGATCGCGGCGAGGTAGGTCTTCTTGACGCCGTAGCGGGGGTGGGTGAGGCGGTGGGCCAGCTCTCCGTGGTTGGTGAGCAGGATGATGCCCTCGGTCTCGGTGTCGAGCCTGCCGACATGGAAGAGCCGAGTCTCACGGTTGGTGACATAGTCGCCGAGGCACTGGCGGCCGTCGGGGTCCTCCATGGTGGAGACGACGCCGGCCGGCTTGTTGAGGGCGAAGAAGAGGTACGACTGCGTGGCGACGGTCAGACCGTCGACCCTGACCTCGTCCTTGTCCGTCACCCGCAGGCCCTGCTCGCTGACGATCTTGCCGTTGACCTCGACGCGGTGCTGTTCGATCAGCTCCTCGCAAGCCCGCCGTGAGCCCATACCGGCCCTGGCCAGCACCTTCTGCAGCCGCTCGCCCTCCTGCTCGGCTCCGGGGAAGGTCTTGGGCAGGTTGAGCTTCGGCTTGTCGTGGCGGGCGCGGTTGCGCTCCTCGATCTGGGCGTCCAGCTCGCGGGGGCGGGCGGGCACGGGCTTGCGGCCGCGATTGCCGGTGGGCTTGGTGCTCGGCTTGGGGCGAGCGACGCCGCCGGGCCTGTTCGCGCCCGACTGGCCGGTGTCGCCGACGTCGTAGCGGCGCTCCTCGGGCCGGGGGGTGCCCTTGCGCTTCGGCCCGTCCTTCGAGCCGCGCTTGGCGCCGCCACCGGTGCCGCCGGTGCCGCCCGCGCTGCGGGGCTTCCGGCCGTCGCCGCTGTTCCTGTCACTGCTTCGCATCAAGAATCCGTAATCGAGGTCGTGTCCGGTGCATCCGGGTCGAATGACGGAACCCCTTCGAGAGAGTCCGCCTCTACGGCGTCCACCTCCGGGAGGAAGGGCGCCAGCTCGGGCAGTTCGTCCAGGCCTCGCAGGCCCATCCGCTCCAGGAAGTAGTTCGTCGTCCTGTACAGGATCGCACCTGTCTCGGGTTCCGTCCCACCTTCCTCCACCAGACCCCGCTGCAGGAGGGTCCGCATGACCCCGTCACAGTTGACCCCGCGCACCGCTGAGACCCGCGACCGGCTCACCGGCTGGCGGTAGGAGACCACCGCGAGGGTCTCCAGCGCGGCCTGGGTGAGCCGGGCCTGCTGGCCGTCCAGGACGAACTTCTCGACGGCGGGGGCGTACGCGGGCCGGGTGTAGAACCGCCAGCCGCCGGCGACGAGCCGCAGGTCGAAGCCGCGCTTGTCCGTCGCGTACTCGTCGGCCAGCTCGCGCAGCGCGTCCGCGACGGCCCGGCGCGGCCGCTCCAGGACCTTGGCGAGGTGCTCCTCCGTGGCCGGCTCGTCGACGACCATGAGCACCGCCTCCAGGGCGGGCTTGAGGTCCAACTCGCCCACGGCGGCGGAGAGCAGCCCCGAGGGGGCGTCGTCAGTCATCGTCCTTGCCGTCCTTCGTCGCAGGCTTCACAGGCTGGTCGAACTCGTCCGTCACCAGCGGCCCCGTCTCGCTCTCGCCGCCCGTCCAGCGGACCTGGAGCGTACCCAGCGCCTCTTCCTGGTCCAGGGCCACCGCCTTCTCCCGGTACAGCTCCAGGAGGGCCAGGAAGCGCGCCACGACGGTCAGCGTGTCCGCCGCGTCGGCTGTCAGCTCCTGGAACGTCGCGTATCCGCGCTCCCGCAGCAGCGCGATCACATGCTCGCCCTGCTCCCGGACGCTCACCAGCGGCGCGTGGATGTGGTCCACGTAGACCTGCGGTTTCGGCTTCGGCTGCATCGCCTTCACCGCGAGCTGCGCGAACCGCTCCGGGCCCACGCTCAGTACGACCTCCGGCAGCAACTCGGCGTGCTGCGGCTCCAGGCCGACCGTGCGGGGGTGGTGCAGCGCCTCGGCCTCCAGGCGGTCCGCGAAGATCGCCGCGATCTGCTTGTACGCGCGGTACTGGAGGAGGCGGGCGAAGAGCAGGTCGCGCGCTTCGAGGAGGGCCAGGTCCTCCTCGTCCTCCACCTCGGCGGCGGGCAGCAGACGGGCCGCCTTCAGGTCGAGAAGGGTCGCGGCGACGACCAGGAACTCCGTGGCCTGGTCCAGGTCCCAGTCCGCGCCCATCGCGCGGATGTGCACCATGAACTCGTCGGTCACCTTGGACAGGGCGACCTCGGTCACGTCCATCTTGTGCTTCGAGATCAGCTGCAGGAGAAGGTCGAACGGCCCCTCGAAGTTCGCCAGCCGCACGGTGAACCGGCCGTTGCCCTCCTCAACGGGCTCCGGCGGCTCGGGCTCCGCTGCCGTCGGCTCCGGCTCGGCGTCGGCTTCCGCAGTCTCCGGCTCCGCTGCCGTCGGCTCCGGCTCGGCGTCGGCTTCCGCAGTCTCCGGCTCCGCTGCCGTCGGCTCCGGCTCGGCTTCCGCCGGATCGGCGGGAGCAGCCAGGGCCGCGCCCGGGCCCCCGCCGAGGGCGCGGCGGCGGGGCGGGCTGGCAGGGGCGTCGGGAGGGGGCATTGCTGTCCTGTGCTGGGCGCCGGTCGGTGAACCGGCACCGTACCGCGCTAGCGGCCCCTGAGGCGGCGTACGAGGATGCTCGCGTCGCCTCGCGACTCCAGGTCGGCGAGTACGACGGCGACGGCCTCACGGACGATCCGGCCACGGTCGACCGCGAGCCCGTGTTCGCCGCGCAGCACCAGGCGGGCGTGTTCGAGGTCCATGAGCTCCTCGGCGGAGACATAGACCGTGATCTTCTCGTCGTGGCGCTCGCGGCCGCTGGGGCGGCGGTTGGGGCGCGAGGACTTGCGGCGGGGCTGCTGCTGGGCCTGCGCGGCAGCCTGGGCGGGGTTGGGTGTCTGCGGCGTCGGGACGGGCTGCTGCGGGCGGCGGGGCGGGGCCACGACGGCCTGCTGCTCGGGCGCCGAACGGGCCGTGGCGGCGCCGTCGGTGCCCGAGTCGGCCTCGCGGCCGCTGTGCTCGGCGCGTTCGCCGGCGTTGGCGTCCTCCTCCTCACCCGCGGCGGGCGCGGGCACGGCACGAAGCCGCTCGGCCGCCTCGGGGCCGGCAGCCTCGCCGTTGGCGTGCTGCCGCGGGGTGGAGGGCTGCAGCGCCCTCCCACCGGTGGTCCGGAACAACTCGTCCGCCCCCGGGAGACTCACTCGGCGTGACACCGGGCGAGCACCTCCCTGGCGAGCTGACGATAGGCGGCGGCGCCGACCGAGTTGGAGGCGTACGTGGTGATCGGCTCACCGGCGACCGTGGTCTCCGGGAAGCGGACCGTACGTCCGATGACGGTGTGGAAGACGTGGTCGTCGAAGGCCTCGACGACCCGCGCCAGCACCTCGCGGCTGTGCACGGTGCGGGAGTCGTACATCGTGGCCAGGATGCCGTCGAGTTCGAGCTCGGGGTTGAGCCGCTCACGCACCTTCTCGATGGTCTCCGTCAGCAGCGCGACCCCGCGAAGGGCGAAGAACTCGCACTCCAGCGGGACGATCACCGAGTGGGCGGCGGTCAGCGCGTTGACGGTGAGCAGGCCCAGCGACGGCTGACAGTCGATGACGATGTAGTCGTAGTCCGCCATCAGCGGCTTCAGCGCCCGCTGCAGTGTGGACTCGCGGGCCACCTCGCTGACGAGTTGGACCTCGGCCGCCGACAAGTCGATATTGCTGGGCAGCAGGTCCATCCCCGGCACCGCGGTCTTCAGCAGCACGTCATCGGCGACCAGGCCCCGCTCCATGAGCAGGTTGTAGACCGTGATGTCGAGTTCCATCGGATTGACGCCGAGTCCGACCGAGAGCGCGCCCTGCGGGTCGAAGTCCACGAGCAGCACGCGGCGGCCGTATTCGGCCAGCGCCGCACCGAGGTTGATGGTCGAGGTGGTCTTGCCGACCCCGCCCTTCTGGTTGCACATCGCGACGATCTTGGCCGGGCCGTGGTCGGTCAGCGGTCCGGGGATCGGGAAGTACGGGAGGGGGCGGCCGGTGGGGCCTACGCGCTCGCGCCGTTGGCGGGCGGCGTCGGGGGCGAGGGTGGCCGCGTATTCGGGATCGGGTTCGTATTCCGCGTCGGGGTCGTAGAACTGACCGTCCTGCAGATCGTCCTCGTATGGGGCCATGGCTTGTGGCGCTTGCGTCTCCGGGTTGGTGCCGGGCCGGCGGGCTTCGAATGTGCGTACGGCGACGGAGCCCACTGCTTCAAGCCGTGTGGGACCTTCGACAGATACGGTCATTCCTGGTTGACCACCCCCGGGAGCAAATGTCGACTCGTTCACAAGTCGTCTTACCTCCTTGGTGACCAGGAAACTTCTAGACACGTCAGCGTTGGAGCATGCCGACGGTTGGCGACTCTATGGCGTGTCGGTGGTTCACAGCAACACAATCCGCCGGACAAGGCCCGATGTGTCGGCAACCGAACACCCCTCTGTCAAGGGCGTAACGAGCTCATCGCCGATGTTTCAGCGGGGTACGAAACGGCAAAACAGTAATGTTCTACACCTACGGCCGGGTCTTGACGCTCAAGACCCGGCCGTAGGTATCGAATTGGCGACATGTTGACGCCAGGGGCGAACTCGCTCAGGCGAGCAGCGACGCGATGTCGACCGCCTCGAGGCCGTGCGCCTCGGCCACGGGACCGTAAACGACCTGACCCTCATGGGTGTTGAGGCCCATGGCGAGGGCCGCGTCACGGCGCAGCGCGTCGCGCCAGCCGCGGTTGGCCACCTCGACGATGTACGGGAGCGTGGCATTGGTCAGCGCGTGGGTCGAGGTGTTGGGCACCGCGCCGGGCATGTTGGCGACGCAGTAGAAGACCGAGTTGTGGACCTCGAAGGTCGGCTCGGTGTGCGTGGTCGGGTGGGAGTCCTCGAAGCAGCCGCCCTGGTCGATCGCAATGTCGACAAGGACGGAACCCGGCTTCATACGGGAGACCAGCTCGTTCGTGACCAGCTTCGGGGCCTTGGCACCCGGGATCAGCACCGCGCCGACGACGAGGTCGGCGTCGAGGACGGCCTTCTCCAGCTCGAAGGCGTTGGAGACGATGGTGGTGACCTTCGTGCCGAAGACCTTGTCCGCCTCGCGCAGCTTGTTGATGTCGCGGTCGAGCAGCGTGACGTGGAAGCCCATGCCGACGGCGATCTGCGCGGCGTTCCAGCCGGAGACACCGCCGCCGATGACGGCGGCCTTGGACGGGGCCACGCCCGGGACGCCGCCGGGGAGCACGCCGCGACCGCCGGCCGAGCGCATCAGGTGGTAGGCGCCGACCTGCGGGGCGAGCCGGCCGGCCACCTCGGACATCGGGGCGAGCAGCGGCAGCGCGCGGTTGGCGAGCTCGACGGTCTCGTACGCGATGGCGGTGGTGCCGGACTCCAGCAGCGCGTCGGTGCACTCGCGGGAGGCGGCGAGGTGCAGGTACGTGAAGAGCGTCAGGTCCTTGCGGAGCCGGTGGTACTCCTCGGCGACCGGCTCCTTGACCTTCAGCACCAGGTCGGCGGTGGCCCACACCTCGTCGGCGGTGCCGAGGATGGTCGCGCCGGCTCCGGTGTACTCCCCGTCCGGGATGGAGGAGCCGAGGCCCGCCCCCTGCTCCACGAAGACCTGGTGGCCGTTGCGGACGAGCTCGTGCACGCCGGCGGGGGTGATGGCCACGCGGAACTCGTTGTTCTTGACCTCGCGGGGGATGCCGACCTTCACGTGGATCACAGTCCTTGACTCAGGGGATGACTGGCATGTTTCCGGACATCCCAGCAGATAGGTGGGTAAGCCGGACCTGACCGCGATGTACCGCGGCGAGACCAAGTGTAGTGAAGGGAGACTTCCTGTCCAGCCTTACAAAGTGACCAATTTTCGCGAAGGGGTTAGCACTTTCGTAGGTGACGGCTCAAAGGGCCTGATCGCCGGGCACTTCGTCGGCCGGCAGGAGCCGCCGGGCGGCCGCCCTCTGCAGCCGGGCGCCCGCCGGGTCGCCGAGCCGCTCCAGGGTGTCCGCCATGCGCAGCAGCACCGCGCCCTCCAGCCGCTTCTCCCCCGCCTCCCGCGCCCAGTACAGGGCGTCCCGGCAGGTCCGCAGAGCCTCCTCCGGGTGACCGGCGTACTCCTGCACCCGGGCCACCTCGCTCGTCGCCCGGGCCTGGGCGGGCAGATCCCTGAGCCGGCGGTGGGCAGCCACCGCGGCCTTCCACTCGCGCAGCGCGGGACCGTACCGCCCGGCGTAGGTGTGCAGCGCGCCGAGCCGGCTGTGCAGCCGCGCCTGGTGTACGAGCTCGCCCCGGGTCTGCCGCAGGGCCAGCGCCCTGCCGTACCAGTCCGAGGCCCGCTGCGGGTCGTCCAGCTCCAGATACGTCCCGGCGATCGCCTCCAGGGCCCGGCCCTCCGCGTCCCCGTCGAAGCCCTCGCGGGCGGCGACCAGCGCGGCCCGGTAGCGGTCCAGGGCGTCCAGCGGGCGGGCGCCCTCCGCGTCCAGGTCGCCGAGGTTGATCAGCGCGGCCGCCTTCTCGCGGTGCAGGCCGCGCCGCCCGGCCACGTCCAGGACCAGGGTGTGCAGCTGATAGCGCTCGGCCGTGGTGTCCCGGACCTCCGGGTCGGCGGCCAGCGCCCGTACGAGACCGGCCACCAGCCGTCGGGCCAGCGTGTCCAGCTCGCCGTCCGCCACCGCGGTCCGTACGGCCGCGAGCAGCACCGGCAGCCGGGCCCGCAGCCAGGTGCCGGCGGCGGCCTGGGAGGGGAAACGCAGGGCGGGCGGGATCTCCTCGGTGGCGGTGGCGGTTCCGGTGACGGTTCCGGTGACGGAGGCCAGGGCGACCCGGCAGGCCTGGAGCAGCCGTACGGTCCGCTCCAGCATCCGGGCCCGGGCGAGCCGCAGCTCGCCGGGGCGGTCCAGGGTCTCCAGCAGCGCACCCAGCATGGGCGCAAGGCAGCCCGGCACCCGGTGGAACGTGGGCCCCCCCTCCAGCAGCCCGCAGCCGGTCAGGTCCTCCAGGGTCGCCTGCGCCGCGCCCACCGAGCAGCCGGCGAGCGCCGACGCGATCTGGGCGTCCACCAGTCCGGCCGGGGCCAGCGCCAGCAGCCGCAGCATCCGCGCCACCGGCTGCGCGAGCGCGCCGTACACCAGCCGGAAGGCGCGGGCCAGCGGATCCGGCGACTCCTCGGGCACGGCGCGCAGCAGCCGCGTCGCGTCCGTGACCGACAGCCTCGGCTGCGCGGCCAGCCAGGCCGCGATCAGCCGCAGTGCGGCGGGGTGGCCGCCGCACTCCTGGGCCAGCACCTCGGCGGCGCGTGGGTCATTGGTGATCCGTACCGGGCCGATCGCCTGCGCCAGCAGATCCAGCGCGGCCGGCCCGTCCAGGCCGCCCAGCGTGCACGGCCGCACATCCGGCACCCCGGGAAGCGGTCCGTCCGACGTCGCCACCACCAGGCTTCCGGTGCCCTCGGGCAACAGGTCCAGCAGCTGCTGCGGCTCCGCCACGTCGTCCAGGACCAGGACGGCCCGGCGCCCTGCGAAAGCCGCCCGCGCGGCGGCCCGCGCGTCGTCCCGCGCCTCCACGCCGACCGCCCGCAGCAGTGCCCTGGCGGCCTGCTCGGAGTTGGCGCCGTTGCCCAGGCGGACGAAATACTGGCCCCCCGGGTACCGGTCCGCCACCTCCCGCGCCAGCCGCACCGCCAGCGCCGTCCGCCCCGACCCCGGCCGTCCCGCCACCAGCAGCACCCTGCTGCCCGCCGTTGCCTGCCCCCGCAGCACGTCCAGGCCCGGCCGGTCGATGTCCGCCCTCAGCCCGTCGAGCTCCCGGCGGCGCCCCACGAAGTACGGCGGATCCTGCGGCAGCGCGGCTTCGCCTGCGGCGGCCGTGGGCTGCGGGGTTGCCGTTGGCTCTGGCCTCGGCTCTGTGCTGGGCCCGGCCGCCTCCCGCGGCTCACCAGGTGCCGCCACCGCCGCATCGGCGTCCAGCACATGATCCGCCACGGGCCCACTCCCGTTCTGCTGCGCACGACCCCGCCGCCCCTGCGTACGAGGAACGCCCCGAGCCTAATTCACGCCCCCCGCCCCCTTCCGGCCACCGACGCGCCCGATCCGGCTGAATATCACCCCATCGGATCAACGGACCAGCCTATTTTCATCGCGTCGGTCGCCACGGCGGCGGTTCCTCCCCCACCCCGCCCCTCCCCGAAACCGTGCTCCGCCCCAGACCCTCCCCCGGCCTTCGGCCGGGTGGGGGTCCCCCCGGCCGAAGGCTGGGGGAGTGCCCCCCAGTCCTCAAACGCCGGACTGGCTGAATTGGCCCTCCGGGCCGCCTCCGGGTTGTGAGAGAACGTTCCGCTGGGGTCCCCCCGGACGAAGTCTTGGGGAGGAACGGGCTGACACAACCCGGCCACGGACCCGCGCCGAACAGCGCACGCGTCCCCGGCCCGGCGGAGGGGGGCACTCCCCCAGCCTTCGGCCGGGGGACCCCCACCCAGCCGCCAGGCTGGGGGAGAGTCCGGCGCAACGACTCGAAGCCCGCAAGGCCCCCAGGGGCCGAGCGGTGCGAGAGACGCGGAACAAGAGGGGCACCCGGCCACGGACCCGCGCCGAACAGCGCACGCGTCCGTGGGGTCCAGGGGCAGCGCCCCTGGTTTCGTGAAGGGGCGGGGTGGGGGAACGAGCACCCGGCCACCGGCCCGCACCCGAAGGGCCCCCCAACCACCTACGCCCGGAAGGGCCTCGCCGGCCACGGCGCGTCCGCAGGACGCAGCGACTCCACGCCACCCTCCAACGCAAGCGCGGCCTGCAGCGAGAGAGCCCCCACGACCAGGCAGTTGTTGTGCAACTCCCCCGCAAGCGCGCCACGCACAAGCTCGGCGAGCGGGACGCGGGCGTACTCCAGGTCGGCTTCTTCCTCGGAGACCTCGAAGCGTTCGCCCTCGACGTCGGAGATGCCCTGGGCGAGGAAGATGCGGACGGCTTCGTCGCAGCCGCCGGGGGTGGTGTAGACGTCGACGAGGACGCGCCAGTCCTCGGCCTTGACGTGGGCTTCCTCGTAGAGCTCACGCTGGGCGGCGCTCAGCGGATTCTCGCCGGGGACGTCGAGCAGGCCGGCCGGGATCTCCCAGAGCTTCATGCGCACCGGGTGCCGGTATTGGCGGAGCACCAGCACGCGCCCGTCCTCGTCGAGGGCGAGCACGGCCACGGAGCCGGGGTGGACCTGGTAGTCGCGGCGGACCACGGAGCCGTCGGGCATGACGACATCATCCGTACGGACGCTGGTCTTGTTGCCGACGAACGGGGTGGCGGTCGCGGTGACCTGCCATTCCTCGGGGATGTCGTGGATCATGATGCCCTCCGTGAACGTACGTACGGAACGAGAAACGGTGCCGGTGCGCGACCCCCGCCGGGAGGGCCCGCACCGGCACCGTATCGATCATGCCTGCTGGCGCTTGACCGCGGCCGCGACGAGGCCCGCGAAGAGCGGATGCGGGCGGGTCGGGCGGGACTTCAGCTCGGGGTGCGCCTGGGTCGCGACCAGGTACGGGTGCACCTCGCGCGGATACTCGACGTACTCGACGAGCTTGTTGTCGGGCGAGGTGCCCGAGAAGAGGAGGCCCGCCTTCTGCTCCAGCTCGCTGCGGTAGGCGTTGTTGACCTCGTACCGGTGGCGGTGGCGCTCCTCGACGTACGGCTGGTCTCCGTAGACCTCGCGCACGATGGATCCCTGGGCGAGCTTCGCCGGATAGGTGCCGAGCCGCATGGTGCCGCCCAGGTCGCCCTGACCGGCGACGATGTCGAGCTGCTCGGCCATGGTGGAGATCACGGGGTGGGCGGTCGCGGGGTCGAACTCGGTCGAGTTCGCGTCGGCGATGCCGGCCAGGGAGCGCGCGGCCTCGATGACGACACACTGCAGGCCCAGACACAGACCCAGCAGCGGGATCTTGTTCTCGCGGGCGTACGTGACGGCCGCGACCTTGCCCTCGATGCCACGGTCGCCGAAGCCGCCGGGCACGCAGACCGCGTCGACGTCGCCGAGGAGGCGGGCGGCGCCGGCCGGGGTCCGGCAGTCGTCGGAGGTGACCCACTTGATCTTGACGCGGGCCTTGTTGGCGAAACCGCCGGCGCGCAGCGCCTCGGTCACCGACAGGTAGGCGTCCGGCAGGTCGATGTACTTGCCGACCAGGGCGACCGTGACCTCGTGGTCGGGCTGGTGGACGCGGCCGAGCAGGTCGTCCCACTGGGTCCAGTCCACATCGCGGAACGGCAGGTTCAGGCGCCGGACGACGTACGCGTCCAGGCCCTCGGTATGCAGCACCTTGGGGATGTCGTAGATCGACTTGGCGTCGATGGCGGCGACCACCGCCTCCTCGTCCACGTCGCACATCAGCGAGATCTTGCGCTTGATGGAGGTCGGCACCTCGCGGTCGGCACGCAGCACGATCGCGTCGGGCTGGATACCGATGCTGCGCAGCGCGGAGACCGAGTGCTGGGTGGGCTTGGTCTTCAGCTCGCCCGAGGGGCCGATGTACGGCAGCAGCGAGATGTGCACGACGAAGACGTTGTCACGGCCGACCTCGTGCCGGACCTGGCGTACGGACTCCAGGAAGGGCAGCGATTCGATGTCGCCGACAGTGCCGCCGACCTCGGTGATGACCACGTCCACGTCGCCGGCCGCCATGCGCCGGATGCGGGACTTGATCTCGTTGGTGATGTGCGGAATGACCTGCACGGTGTCGCCCAGGTATTCGCCGCGCCGCTCCTTGGCGATCACCGTCGAGTAGACCTGGCCGGTGGTGACGTTCGCAGAGCCGTCCAAGTCAACGTCAAGGAAGCGCTCGTAGTGTCCGATGTCCAGATCAGTCTCGGCGCCGTCGTCGGTGACGAAGACCTCACCGTGCTGGAAGGGGTTCATGGTGCCCGGGTCCACGTTGAGGTACGGGTCGAGCTTCTGCATGGTGACGCGCAGGCCACGGGCCTTGAGCAGAGCCCCCAGGCTGGAGGCGGTCAGCCCCTTGCCGAGCGAGGAGGCGACACCCCCGGTGACGAAGATGTGCTTGGTCGTCGTGGATTTCGGCGGCATGGCCAAGAGGGGGCTCCCGTGGTCGCGAGGTGAGGGTCGGGGCGGCACCATGGTTTCAGGGGAGGCGCCACCGCGGCGGTTCAGTGGTTCGGCCCACCGGCCCACGGGCTACCAGGGTATCAGCGACCGCGGACCCCCGCGTCCGGCACCTCCTCCCGACGCCCGGAGGAAACCGTCAGTAAATTTTGCCGCTACCGGGAAGCGGAATTTTGCGGCTACCAGGAGACTCGTACGACAAAATGCACCCGACCGGCCCAGCGGCTTCGGTCGTCGCTTCCACACCCCCCGCATCCACGTCGTATCCTGCTCGGAACATCGATTCGATGCGAGTCGGCCGGCACGGCACCACCCCGCCCGCTCCCGGACAAGAGCTCATCGAAATCCCCAGACCGCTTGATCGCCCTCAGGGGCGACGCCGTCGTTCGACTGGAGATACACGTGGCCGGGCGTATCGAGGATTACGCACTCATCGGAGATATGCAGACCGCCGCCTTGGTCTGCCGGGACGGCACGGTCGATTGGCTGTGCCTGCCGCGCTTCGACTCACCCGCGGTTTTCGCCGGCCTGCTCGGCACCGAAGACCACGGATTCTGGCGGCTTGGCCCCGCCCATGCCCCCGGCACCGAGCCGCCCGCCGCGGTCCGGCGTCGCTACCGGGGGGATTCGCTGGTGCTCGAATCCGAGTGGGACACCCCGCGCGGGACCGTCCGCATCATCGACTTCATGCCCCCGCGTGACGGAGCGCCCCAGCTCATCCGCATCGTCGAGGGCGTCAGCGGCCGGGTCCCGATGCACTCCGCGCTGCGGATGCGCTTCTCGTACGGCCAGGTCACGCCCTGGGTGCACAAGGTCGGCGACCGCACGGTGGCCGTCGCCGGGCCGGACTCGGTCTGGCTGGACACCGAGTGCGACACGTACGGCAAGGACCTGACGACGTACTCGGACTTCACGGTGGCCCCGGGCGACCGCATCGCCTTCACCATCAGCTGGGAGCCGTCGCACAAGCAGCCCCCGGCGCTCCCCGAGCCCGAGAACGGACTGGAGAGCACCGAGACCTTCTGGCGCGAGTGGGTCGAGCAGTGCACTTACCACGGCCCCTACCGGGACGCGGTGGTCCGCTCGCTCATCACCCTCAAGGCCCTTACGTACGGCCCCACGGGTGGCATCGTCGCCGCCCCGACCACCTCCCTGCCGGAGGACATCGGGGGCGTACGCAACTGGGACTACCGCTTCACCTGGCTGCGGGACGCCGCCATCACCCTGTCCTCGCTCCTGCGCACCGGCTACCGGGACGAGGCGCGGGCGTGGCGCGAGTGGCTGCTCCGGGCGGTCGCAGGCGACCCGGAGAACCTGCAGATCATGTACGGCATCGCCGGTGAGCGCGAGCTGGGCGAGACCGAGCTCGACTGGCTGCCCGGCTACGAGGGCTCCACTCCGGTCCGGGTCGGCAACGGCGCGGCGCACCAGCTCCAGCTCGACGTCTACGGCGAGGTCACCGAGGCCCTGCACCTGGCCCACATGACCGGCCTGGCCCGCAACGACTACGCGAGCCTGCTCCAGCTCAAGCTAATCCGCTACCTGGAGCAGCACTGGGACGAGCCCGACGAGGGCATCTGGGAGGTCCGCGGCCCGCGCCGGCACTTCGTCCACTCCAAGGTCATGGCCTGGGTCGCCGTCGACCGCACGGTCAAGCTGATCGAATCGGGCGAGGCCGACGGGCCCCTGGACCGCTGGCGTGAGCTGCGGGACGAGATCCACTGGGACGTCTGCGAGAAGGGTTACGACAAGGAGCGCAACACCTTCACCCAGTCGTACGGCTCCCGCGAACTGGACGCCTCGCTGCTCCTCATCCCCCAGGTCGGCTTCCTCCCGCCCGACGACAAGCGCGTCATCGGCACCATCGAGGCCATCCAGCGCGAGCTGTCGACGGAGGACGGCTTCGTGCTGCGCTACCCGACCGACGGCGGTGGCGAAGGCGGCGAGAACCTCGACGGTCTGCCGGGCGACGAGGGTGCCTTCCTCGCGTGCTCCTTCTGGCTCGCGGACGACCTGGCGATGATCGGGCGGGTCGACGAGGCTCGCCGGCTCTTCGAGAAGCTCCTGTCCCTGCGCAATGACCTGGGTCTGCTGGCCGAGGAATGGGACCCGCGTCTGCAGCGGCAGGTCGGCAACTTCCCGCAGGCCTTCAGCCACGTGCCGCTCATCGACACCGCGCTGCGGCTGACGGCTAGCGGGGCGTACGGCGGTTGATCAGGGGCTGATCGGTGGCGGGCCGCTCAGCGGTGGTCCGCCGCCAACTCGTCGTAGATGCTGAGCACCTGGGCGACCGTGTCGTCCTCGGTCGGCCAGGTGGCCGCCTGGGCCCGCCCAGCTGCGGCGAGTTCGGCGCGCCGGGCCGGGTCGGCGAGCAGCCGGGTGACCGCTTCGGCCAGCGCCCCGGCATCGCCGTACGGAACCAACTCCCCTGCTTCGCCGATCAGTTCGGGCGTCCCGCCGACCGCCGTGGCCACCAGTGGCACCCCGGCGTGCAGGGCCTCCTGGGCGATCAGCGCCCGGGCCTCCCAACGGCTGGGCAGCACCACGGCGTCGGCCGCCGCCAGCAGTTCGGGGATGTCGTCGCGCCGGCCCAGCAGCCGCACCGGCAGCCGGTCGGCGTCGATCCGCCGTTGCAGTGCCGCCCGCTGCAAGCCCTCGCCGGCGACGACCAGCAGAGGGCGCGGCTCCAGGGCGCGCCAGGCGCGGGCGGCCTCCAACAGCGTGTCGTACCCCTTGTGCGGCTCGAGCCGGCCCACCGCCAGCAGCAACGGCCGGTCCACGGCGCCGAATTCGGCCCGGGTCTTCTGCCGGCGCAGCTCAGTGTCCACCGCCGGCTCCGGTGGCAGCGGCGCCCGTGCAGGAGCCGGTACGGCGACAGGCGCGAGCCGTGCGTCGCGGGCGCCCACAAGCCGTGCCCGGTCGACCAGATCGGAGGAGGCTCCCAGCACCACGTCGGCCGCGCGCGAGACACGCCGTTCCAGCAGCGCGAGCAGCCGCGCCCGGGCGCCGTCCGCGAGCACGGCGCTGTGCCAGGTCACGACCAGCGGCGTAGAGCAGCCGCCCAGTGCCAGCGAGGCCAGCAGACCTGCCCGGAGCCCGTGCGCGTGGACGACGTCCGCACCGGCGCAGGCCGCCCGCAGGGCCGTCACCACCGCCGCGTCGGCCCTGGTCGCCCGCCGGGCGATCTCCACCGGCGCGAACCGCGCGCCCACCCCCGCGAATCCGTAGTCCCCATTCGCCGCCGACGGGCCGCACACCGTCACCGTGACGCCGCGCGCGACCAGGCCACGGGCCAGCGAGGACACATGCGCACCCGCCGTCTCACCCAGCACGTGGACGGCGTGCAGCTGTCCACGCAACGGGGTCGGTGTGCTGCTCACTCGGGGTCGGGCTCCTGACTCGGCGTCGTACGGCGGGCGTTGTCTCGGACTTCAAGGATGCCAGGCCGCCACGGCATCCCGGCAACGACTGCGGTGCCTCACGCGGTCGCGCGTACGCGGGATCACCCGTACGAGTCACGCCGACCGTAGGCGTCGACGCTCCTTACACCGGGCACGCCCCACAGCGCCTGGCTGTAGCTCACCGTGTCGCCCACCGCCGCGAGCGCCACCAGCGCCACCAGCGCCGCCGCACGCACCGCCAGCCCGGCCCGGCCGTCCGCCGCCGCGACCGCCGCCACCCCGAGGGCTGCGCCCAGCGCGT